>NZ_JBQOUX010000185.1:0-8393 GCF_052216785.1 Streptomyces sp. JW3
CCGCCGGCGGGCGGTGGACCCCCTCGCGCGTGTCCGCGTGTCCGCTACGCCCAGCTGATCAGCCGCTTGGGCTGCTCCAGGACCGCGGCCACGTCGGCCAGCACCTTGGAGCCCAGCTCGCCGTCGACCAGCCGGTGGTCGAAGCTCAGCGCCAGCGTGGTGACCTGACGGGGTTTCACCTTGCCCTTGTGCACCCAGGGCTGGAGCTTGATCGCGCCGACGGCGAGGATCGCCGACTCGCCGGGGTTGAGGATCGGCGTGCCGGTGTCGATGCCGAAGACGCCCACATTGGTGATGGTGACCGTGCCGCCGCGCATCGCGGCCGGGGAGGTCTTGCCGTCCCGGGCCGTCGTCACCAGCTCGCCCAGCGAACGGGCCAGCTCCGGCAGCGTCTTGCCGTGCGCGTCCTTGATGTTCGGCACGATCAGACCGCGCGGGGTGGCCGCCGCGATGCCCAGGTTGACGTAGTGCTTGACCACGATCTCCTGGGCGGCCTCGTCCCAGGCGGCATTGATCTCCGGGTGCCGCCGGATCGCCACCAGCAGGGCCTTGGAGATCAACAGCAGCGGATTGACCCGCAGCCCCTCGAACTCCTTGTCCTGCTTCAGCTCCTCGACCAGCTTCATCGTGCGCGTCACGTCGACCGTCACGAACTCCGTGACATGCGGCGCGGTGAACGCCGAGCCGACCATCGCCGCCGCCGTCGCCTTGCGCACCCCCTTGATGGGCACGCGGGTCTCCCGGGCGGTGTCGGCCGTGTCGTACGCCGCCGGGGGCGCCGTCGGCTCCGTGCGGGCCGGCGTCCCGGCGGACGGCTCCGGGGCCGGCGTCGCCACCGCCGCGTGCACGTCCTCGCGGGTGACGACGCCGTCCGGGCCGGTCGGGACGACCGCGGCCAGGTCGACGCCGAGGTCCTTGGCGAGCTTGCGCACCGGGGGCTTGGCCAACGGCCGGGCGCCGGCGACCGGGCCCGGCCCCGCGACGGCCGGCCGGCCGCTGCCGTTCAGCTCCGCCTGGAGCGCGGCGGCGGCCGGTTCCGCCGGGGCTGACGCGGGGAGCGTCTCCTGAGGCTTGCGCGGGCGGCGGCGGGTCGACGACGCGGCCACGCCGTAGCCGACCAGGACCGGCTGGCGGCCCTGCGGCTGCTCGGGCTCGGGCTCGGGCTCGACCGTCTGCCGAGCGGGCCCGGCCGCCGTCCCGCCGCCGGTGTCCACCGTGATGATCACCGTGCCCACGTCCACCGTGGTGCCCTCGGGGACCCGCAGGTCACGGACCACGCCGTCGTAGGGGATGGGCAGTTCGACCGCGGCCTTGGCGGTCTCCACCTCGCAGACCACCTGGCCGTCGGTGACCGTGTCACCCGGCTTGACGAACCACTTGAGGATCTCGGCCTCGGTGAGTCCCTCGCCCACGTCGGGCATCTTGAACTCGCGCACCGAGCCCACGGCCCCTTCCGTCATCGTCGTCACGGCTCTCTCCTCAGTACGCCAGCGAGCGGTCGACGGCATCCAGCACCCGGTCCAGGTCGGGCAGGTACTCCTCCTCCAGCCGGGCCGGCGGGTACGGCGCGTGGTAGCCGCCGACCCGGAGCACCGGGGCCTCCAGGTGGTAGAAGCAGCGCTCGGTGATCCGCGCGGCGATCTCCGCGCCCGAGCCGAGGAAGACCGGCGCCTCGTGCACCACGACCAGCCGGCGGGTCTTCTCCACCGAGGTCTGCACCGTGTCGAAGTCCAGCGGGGAGATGGAGCGCAGGTCGACCACCTCCAGGGACCGGCCCTCCTCGGCCGCCGCGTCGGCCACCTCCAGGCAGAGCTTCACCATCGGGCCGTAGGCGACCAGGGTCAGGTCGGTGCCCTCGCGGGTCACCCGCGCCCGGTGCAGCGGGCCGGGGATCGCCTCCGGGTCGACCTCGCCCTTGTCCCAGTAGCGCCGCTTGGGCTCGAAGAAGATCACCGGGTCGTCGCTCTGGATGGCCTGCTGCATCATCCAGTAGGCGTCCGAGGAGTTCGACGGCGTGACCACCTTCAGGCCCGCCACGTGCGCGAACAGCGCCTCCGGGGACTCCGAGTGGTGCTCGACCGCGCCGATGCCGCCGCCGTAGGGGATGCGCACCACGACCGGCATCCTGACCTTGCCGAGCGCCCGCGCGTGCATCTTCGCGAGCTGCGTGACGATCTGGTCGTAGGCCGGGAAGACGAAACCGTCGAACTGGATCTCCACCACCGGCCGGTAGCCGCGCAGCGCGAGGCCGATCGCCGTGCCGACGATGCCGGACTCGGCGAGCGGGGTGTCGATCACCCGGCCCTCGCCGAAGTCCTTCTGGAGGCCGTCGGTGACCCGGAAGACACCGCCGAGCTTGCCCACGTCCTCGCCCATGACCAGGACCTTGGGGTCCGTCTCCAGGGCGTGCCGCAGCGACTCGTTGATCGCCTTGGCGATCGCCATCTTCTCGGCCATGTCAGTTACCCCCCTCTGCATCGGCGAACGACGCCTGGTAGGCGGCGAACTGCGCGCGCTCCTCGTCGACCAGCGCGTGCCCGTCCGCGTACGCGTGCTCGAAGAGGGCGAACCGGTCCGGGTCCGGCATGGCCCGGACCGCTTCGCGCACTCGTTTGCCCAACGCCTCGCTCTCCGCCTCCAGTTCCGCGAAGAATCCCTCGTCCGCGTGGTTTGCGGCCTCCAGGTGGCGGCGCAGCCGCAGGATCGGGTCCTTCGCCTCCCAGGCCAGCCGCTCGTCGTCGGGCCGGTAGCGCGAGGGGTCGTCGGAGGTGGTGTGGGCGCCCATCCGGTAGGTGTACGCCTCGATGAGCGCCGGTCCCTCACCCCGGCGGGCCCGCTCCAGCGCCCAGCGGGTGACGGCGAGCGAGGCCAGTACGTCGTTGCCGTCGACGCGCACGCCCGGGAAGCCGAAGCCCTCGGCGCGCCGGTAGAGCGGCACCCGGGTCTGCTTCTCGTTGGACTCCGAGATCGCCCACTGGTTGTTCTGGCAGAAGAAGATCACCGGCGCGTTGTAGACCGCGGCGAAGTTGAACGACTCCATGACGTCGCCCTGGCTGGAGGCGCCGTCGCCGAAGTAGGCGAGGACGGCCGAGTCGGCGCCGTCCATGGTGATGCCCATCGCGTAGCCGGTGGCGTGCACCGTCTGCGCGCCGATGACGATGGTGTACAGGTGGAAGTTGTTGCTGCCCGGGTCCCAGCCGCCGTTGTTGACGCCGCGGAACATGCCCAGCAGGTTGGTCGGGTCGACCCCGCGGCACCAGGCGACGCCGTGCTCGCGGTAGGTCGGGAAGACGTAGTCGTCCGCGCGGGTGGCCCGGCCGGAGCCGATCTGCGCGGCCTCCTGGCCGAGCAGCGACGCCCACAGGCCCAGCTCGCCCTGGCGCTGGAGCGCGGTGGCCTCGGCGTCGAACCGCCGGGTGAGGACCATGTCCCGGTACAGACCGCGCAGTTCCTCGGGGGTGATGCCGGCGACGTACGGATCGAACTCGGCGTTCTTGACCCGCTTGCCCTCGGGCGTCATCAACTGCACGAGCTGCGGGTCGGCGTCCTGGCCGGCGGCGCGCCCGGCGCGTTTGGTACCGGTGGCGCCGGCCGCCTTGGTGCCGGTGGTACCGGCCTTGCTCCCGGCGCTGCGTCGCGGCTTGCGCGCGGCAGTGCTCTCCACGGTCACGTGTGCTCCTCCGTCGGTCCGGCCCCCGGGTTCGCCGGGAGGCGGTGCGGCTCACCCGCGCCCGGCGGGCGCACGGGGTGGGTGCGCCGGAGTCGGACACAGGCGTGACAGGTGCCCCGGCGAGCGTCCTGCACATTGCACGTTACCCAGTGCTCCACATTTCTGTGAAACCCCTCCTGACCTGCGTTTTTACTTGGTATTCCTAGTAAATCGGCAAAGTCGGGAACATCTACTGGTCACAGCGTCGCAGGGGGCCGGGACAACGGCACGTTATCCCGGCCGCCCCGGGCGCGGGAAGAGTCCGTATGTGACACTGACCCTGTGCGCGAAGACGGACATATCAGGGTGTTTCTTCTCGATGACCACGAGGTCGTCCGTCGGGGCGTGCACGACCTGCTCTCCGGCGAGCACGACATCGAGGTGGTCGGCGAGGCCGGCACGGCGGCCGAGGCGCTGGCCCGGATCCCGGCCGCCCGGCCGGACGTGGCGGTGATCGACGTACGGCTGCCGGACGGCAGCGGCGTCGAGGTGTGCCGCGAGATTCGCGCCCACGACGAGTCGGTGCACTGCCTGGTGCTGACCTCCTACTCCGACGACGAGGCCCTGTTCGACGCGATCATGGCCGGGGCCGCCGGTTACGTCCTGAAGGACATCCGCGGCGCCGAGCTGCTGGCCGCCGTCCGGGACGTCGCGGCCGGCCGGTCGCTGCTCGACCCGGCGGCCACCGCGCGGGTGCTCCAGCGGCTGCGCGACGGCGGCGCCCCCGCCGACGACCGGCTCGCCCGCCTCACCGAGCAGGAGCGCCGGATCCTGGAACTGATCGGCGAGGGCCTGACCAACCGGGCGATCGGCGAACGGCTGCACCTCGCCGAGAAGACCATCAAGAACTACGTCTCCAGTCTGCTCGCCAAGCTCGGCATGCAGCGGCGCTCCCAGGCGGCGGCGTACGTCGCCCGTATGCAGGCCGGAAAACCCTGACGCCGCTTTCTTACGCGGGACTTATGTCCTCTGCCCGCAGGGCGTGCGGCCCTGTTTCCGCACCCCCGCGCGGTGCACTGTTCAAGACATGCCCTCAGACGCCCGGCTCGCCGTCGGACTGCTCGGCCGCACCGCCTACGGCCGGGCGGCCACCAGCCTGCGCGCCCTGCCCTTCCTCGCCTTCGCCCGGCACATCGTGGCCGACGGCCGGGTCCTGCTGCGCATGCCCAGGAGCTGCGGGTACCACCGGGCGTGCGCCGGCAGTGTGGTCGCCTACGGCTGCGACAACTCCGGTTCCGCCCGGCCGGGCGAGGACCTGTGGACCGTGCAGGTCGTGGGCCGCTGCGAGACCTACCAGCCGACCCCCGCCGAGATCGCCCGCTTCGGCCCCGCGCCGGACCGGGTGGACGGTGTCCCCTTCGAGGCCGTCTACCTGCGGATCGAGCCCCAGCTCTGGCTCGTGCACGCCGTGACCGAGAACGGCGCGCTCACCAAGGCTGACGGGCTGGGTCGGTCATGACTGACGGACTGGCGACCGAAAGCGACCGTCGCTGACTGTGTGTGACAAACCGCAGCTCACGCCCCCTGCCTGTGCCCTAGCATCGGCGGCGTGCCGCGCTTATGTGTACCGACCACCGTGCCTCACGCGCCCCCTCTGGGCGCCCTTCTCCGCCAGTACCGCGCCGGTTCCGCGCTCTCCTGCGAACCCGTCGACCAGGGCCTGCTGAACCGCGGCTGGCGGCTGTGCACCACCCGCGGTCGCTTCTTCCTCAAGCACCACTTCGACCCCGAGACCGCCGCGCCCGCCGCCATCGACCGCCAGCACCGCGCCACCCGGCGGCTGGCCGGCCTGGGCGTCCCGGTCGCGCCCGCGCTGCCCGGCCGCGACGGACGCACGGTGGTCGTGGTCGGCGGCCACTGCTACGCGCTGCACCCCTGGATCGACGGCCGGCACCGGCACGGCGGCCAGCTCACCGCGGCCCAGTGCGAACGGCTCGGCGCCCTGCTCGGCGCCGTGCACGCCGGGCTGGAACAAGTGATGCCGGGGACCGGGCCGCGGACCCCAGAACGGGCCGGTCCCCGCGACGCCCCCGACCCGGCGGCGAGCGCCGACCCCGCCGACACCTTCGCCCTCATCGACGGCCTCCTCGCCCAGGTGCGCCGGCACCGCCCCGCCGACTCCTTCGACGAACTCGCCCGGCACCGGCTGCTGGAACGCCGGGCCCTGCTGGAGCGGCACGCCGACCGGCGGCCACCGCGCGGCGGCGCGGTGGGCTGGGTGCACGGCGACTTCCACCCGTTCAACCTGCTGTACCAGGGGGACGCCCCGGCCGCGATCGTCGACTGGGACCGCCTCGGGGTGCGCCCCCGCGCGGAGGAGGCGGTCCGCGCCGCCGCGATCTTCTTCGTCGGCCCGTCCGGCCCGCTGGACCTGCCGAAGGTACGCGCGTACGCGCGCGCGTACCGGCGTACCGCGGGCGCGACGCCCGCCCAGCTGGAGGCCGCCGTGCACCGGGTGTGGTGGGAACGGCTCAACGACTTCTGGATGCTGCGCTGGCACTACGAACGCGACGACCGGCGGGCCGACCCGCAGTTCCCCGCGGCATCCGCCCTGGCGGTGTGGTGGACCCGGGAGTACGAGGCGGTGCGCGAGGCGTTCACCGGCTGAGCGGGCGGCCGGCTCAGCCGCCCTGGACGGCTCGGACGGCTCAGCCGCCCAGGCCCTCGGTCAGGCCGCCGTCCTCTTCCTCGCCGCCGCCGTCTTCGTCGCCGGTCGCGGTGTTCGAGGGCTGGGTGCCACCGGTCTCCTCGCCGCCGCCGTCGTCGCCGGTCGCGGTGTTCGAGGGCTGGGTACCACCGGTCTCCTCGCCCGTCGGCTGGGTCTCGCCGGTCTCCTGGGACTCCGTCGCCGACTGCGTCCAGGACGGCTCGTACGACGGCGTGTACCCGTCCCCGTAGCCGCCGCCGGAGTTCTGGTCGGTCTCCGTGTCGCCGGTGGACTCGTCCGACGCGTCGTCGCTCGGCGACTCGGAGGTCTTCTCCTCGCCGGTGCTCTGCGTGGCGCTCGGCGACTTGGTGGTGTCGGTGTCGCCGCCGCTCTCGTTCTCGGTGTTGTTCAGCGCCAGCGCGACGCCCGCCGCGATGGCGATCACCGCGAACACGGCCAGGATCCACAGCTTGCCCCGGCCGCTGCCCCGGTTGCCGTGCCCCTCGAAGCCGCCGTCGTCACCGCCGCCGTAGCCGCCCGGCAGGATCGGCTGCGGGATCTGCGCGGTGCCCGAGTGGTCGGGGTGCGGCAGCACGGTGGTGCCGGCCATCCCCATCCCGGCCGCGGGCGTCTGCCGCCCGTCGTGGTCGACCGGGCCGGTGTTCCAGGTGCCGGTGTGGCCGCCCTGGTCGTACAGCATCTGGAGCCCGTACTGGACCAGCCCGCGCATCTCCTCGGCGGTCTGGAAACGGTCGTCGGGCTCCTTGGCCAGCGAGCGCATGACGAGCCCGTCCAGCTCCGGCGGCACCGCGTCGGAGACCTCGGACGGCGGCGTCGGGATGTCCTGCACGTGCTGGTAGACCACCGACAGCGGGGTCTCGCCGGTGAACGGCGGGCGCAGCGCGAGGAGTTCGTAGAGCAGGCAGCCGGTGGCGTACAGGTCGGAGCGGTGGTCGACGGCCTTGCCGAGGGCCTGCTCCGGGGAGAGGTACTGCGGGGTGCCCATGACCATGCCGGTCTGCGTCATGGTCGTCGACGCGCCGTGCAGGGCGCGGGCGATGCCGAAGTCCATCACCTTCACCGCGCCGCTGTGCGTGATGATGACGTTGGCCGGCTTGATGTCGCGGTGCACGATGCCGTGCTGGTGCGAGTAGGCCAGCGCCTCCAGGACACCGGAGGTGATGATCAGCGCCTGCTCGGGGCCGGGCGCCTCGGCGTTGAGCAGGAGGTCGCGGATGGTGCGTCCTTCGACGATCTCCATCACGATGTACGGCACCGACTGGCCGCCGACGAAGTCCTCACCGGAGTCGTACACGGCGACGATGGCGTGGTGGTTGAGACCGGCCACGGACTGTGCCTCGCGGGTGAAGCGGGCCTTGGAGACCGGGTCTTCGGCGAGGTCGGCGCGGAGCAGCTTGACCGCGACGGTACGGCCCAGGCGGACGTCCTCCGCGGCGAACACCTCGGCCATGCCGCCCCGCCCGAGTCTGCGGGTCAGCCGGTACCGGCCGTCGCCGACCAACCCGCCGTTACCCCAGAGCTCAGGCGCGTCCGACATACCGCCGCCAGTCGCCTCGGGTTCGGACGGGCCCTGAGCGCGCTGCTGCTGTGCCATCAGTCCTCGCCGTCGTTTCTGCCCGCGGTACGCGCGGTGTTGTGTCACGGTCTCCGTCGGCCACGCTACAGCCTCCGCGCAAGCCTCCGGTGCGAGATGGGTGCCGGGCCCGGCACGTGACGGACCGGCCATGAAACCCTGGTTCCGCACTGTCGTGCAAATTCTGTGTACCGTCCGCGCCCGCGCTGTAACTCATCCATGACGCTTCCTTCGCGTACGGACACGGATCGGGCACCGCGCTTGACGCGTTCCGGCCCTTCGGCAGACTTGGCCGGGGCCACGGATCCGGCCAAGATTTTTTTTCCTCGGGTCCGCCGCAGCGGGCCGGCCGACCGGCCGCGACCGCCCATGACCGGCCATGACCGGCCACGACCGAGTGACCTTCACCACGCCGCGGGGGGGGGGGGGGGCGGGGGGGGGGG
>NZ_JBQOUX010000186.1:0-8207 GCF_052216785.1 Streptomyces sp. JW3
CGGACCGGGCACCCGGCGGCGCGTCGGTTGCCTGCCGAAGTCGTCGGGCACTTCCGTCACCTGCCGGGGGTCGGGGTCGGGGTGGGAATGGGCGAGCCGGTGGGGACCGGTGGGGTAGTGAGCGCACCGGGGGTGCGGGGCGAGCGCGTCGCGGCCGAGGCCGGCACCGGGCGCCGTACCGGACGGACGCCGGGACCGGAACCGGGACCGGACCGCCGTAGCCCCCCGGACCGCACCGGCCGAGCCGGACCGGGCACCCGGCGGCGCGTCGGTTGCCTGCCGAAGTCGTCGGGCACTTCCGTCACCTGCCGGGGGTCGGGGTGGGCGCGGTGAGCGCCTCGGGGGCGAGGACCAGGGGGGCCACGGTGGAGGCGGGGCTCGGGGAGCCCTTGACCGTGCCGTCGGGGGCGAGGAAGGCCGGGTCGCCGCCGGGGACCATGCCCAGCTCGCGGGCCCGGCGCTGGAGGGCCTGGGGCGCGGAGTAGGCGTCGACGTCGCGCTGGAGGGCCTGCTCCTCGTCGGTGAGCTCCTTGGTCTGCTGCTCCAGGTCGTCGAGCTGGAAGGACCCCTCGCTCAGCGCGGAGTTCAGCACCAGCAGGGTGATGAGGCCACCGCCGAGGAGCAGGACGACAAGGAGGACGAAGGGCGTGCGGGCGGCCTGCCCGCGCCCGCCGCCGGTCGGGAAGAGCCGGGCGAGCCGGGCGGCCCTGCCCCTCAGTTCCGGTGTGCCCTTCACAGCGCCTCCGCTCCCCGGTCCGGGCCACGCCCGTCGTACCGTCCCCGCCGCTGAGGCCCACGGGCCTCGACCCGCTTCACTCGGCGGACTCCCTGATCCGCTCCGCGCCGCGCAGCCGGGCCGGCGCCGCCCGCCGGTTCTCGGCGATCTCCTCCTCAGTGGGAAGTTCGGCACCGCGCGTGAGCAGCTTGAGCCGGGGCGCGTACCGCTCCGGCACCACCGGCAGACCGGGCGGGGCGGTGTTGGCCGCACCCGCCGCCAGCACCTGCTTGACCAGCCGGTCCTCCAGCGAGTGGTACGACAGCACGGCGATCCGGCCGCCCACGGCGAGGGCCGCGACGGCGGCCGGGACGGCCCGCTCCAGGACCGACAGCTCGCCGTTGACCTCGATGCGCAGCGCCTGGAAGGTGCGCTTGGCCGGGTTGCCGCCGGTGCGCTTGGCGGCCTGCGGCAGCGCGCTGCGGATCAGCTCCACCAGCCGTGCGCTGTTGCCGAACGGCTCCTTCTCGCGCTCCCGCACCACCGCCGACACGATCCGCTTGGCCTGCTTCTCCTCGCCGTACGCCCGCAGGATGCGGACCAGTTCGCCCGGCGGATAGGTGTTGAGCACCTCGGCGGCGCTCATCCCGGTGCTCTGGTCCATCCGCATGTCCAGCGGGGCGTCCTGGGCGTAGGCGAAGCCGCGGTCCGCCTCGTCCAGCTGCATGGAGGAGACCCCGAGGTCGAACAGCACGCCCTGGACGCGCGGGACGCCGAGCCGGTCGAGTACGTCGGGCAGCTCGTCGTAGACGGCGTGCACCAGGGTGGCGCGCTCGCCGTAGGGCGCGAGCCGCTCGCCGGACAGCCGCAGCGCCTCCTTGTCCCGGTCCAGGGCGACGAGCCGGGCCTCGGGGAAGCGGGCCAGCAGGGCCTCGCTGTGTCCGCCGAGGCCGAGGGTGCAGTCGACGACCACCGCCCCCGGCCGCTCCAGGGCGGGCGCCAGCAGGTCCAGGCACCGCTGGAGCATCACCGGGACGTGTCGACTCTGGCTCAAGGGGGGTCGGCCTCTCGGGTCCGGCGCGGCGTCCCGCACCGCCGGGTCCCCGCCCGCTCAGGAAGGGGAGACCTGCCGGCGCCGGAAGCGTCGGCCGGCCGGGAGCGGGAGGAGGCCGAGCCGTACGTACGCGCCGCGCACGTGGGGGGAACGGGCACCTCGGCGCCCGGTTCTCCGGGGTTTCAGTCCAGCGGGGAGAGCCTCGCCTCCCGCTTCGCGTCACTTTAGTCCACCCTGTCTCCCGGTCAATCAACCGGCCTGCGCGTCGCGGTCCCGGGGGCGGCGGAAGCGGAATCCGGGGGCACTTCACCCGGACGGACGCACGGTCACCACTCCTGTGGGTTAGCTCACACCAAGGCTTCCTGGTGTTCTTTGTCCCTCTTCACAGCGGGCCGGGTCGGCGAGTGACCAGTAACGTCGGGGATATGACGACTTCTGCATCTGTTCCCGCAGGCTCCGACGCCGCCATAAGCGGCGGCACCGTCACCGACCGTCTCGTCGAGGCGAACGCACGCTATGCCGCCGACTTCGCCGATCCGGGCATGGACGCCCGTCCCGTCCTGCGCGTCGCCGTGGTGGCCTGCATGGACGCCCGGCTCGACCTGCACGCCGCGCTCGGCCTGAACCTCGGCGACTGCCACACCATCCGCAACGCGGGCGGGGTGGTGACCGACGACGTCATCCGTTCCCTGACCGTCAGCCAGCGCAAGCTGGGCACCCGCAGCGTGGTCCTCATCCACCACACCGGCTGCGGCATGGAGACCCTCACCGAGGACTTCCGCACCGAGCTGGAGACCGAGGTCGGCCAGCGCCCGGTCTGGGCGGTGGAGTCCTTCCGGGACGTCGACCAGGACGTACGGCAGTCGATCCAGCGGGTGCGCACCTCCCCGTTCCTGGCGCACACCGACGACGTACGCGGTTTTGTGTTCGACGTGAAGACCGGCAGTCTGCGGGAGATCGACCCCGCCTGACGGGCTGCCCGTCCCGGACCGTTCCGGGGCGACAGCGAACCGATAGGACGCCCGAAAGACCGCAAGGTCCGACATATCGCGGGCAGTTGTCCACAGGCGAGTGACACGAATCGGTAACGGCGGCAAGAATGCGGGGAGCGGCGGTGCGCGGGACTCTCCCCGCGCGGCCGCCGTGGACCGGGGGCTCCTTCGGGAGCAAGGGGAAAGGCCGAGGAGGGCCGGGTGACGACCTATGACGATCGAGCGAGCCTCACGGATTTGACCGCGGTGGTCGAGCGGGTACGCGAGTCGGTGGAAGGCGTGATCGAGGGCAAGCCCGAGGTCGTCCGGCTCTCGCTGACCGTGCTGCTCGCCGAGGGACATCTGCTGATCGAGGACGTCCCCGGGGTCGGGAAGACCATGCTGGCCAAGGCGCTGGCCCGGTCCATCGACTGCTCGGTGCGGCGCATCCAGTTCACGCCCGACCTGCTGCCCTCGGACATCACCGGGGTGTCGATCTGGGACCAGCAGCGCCGGGACTTCGAGTTCAAGCCGGGCGCGATCTTCGCCCAGGTGGTGATCGGCGACGAGATCAACCGCGCCTCGCCCAAGACCCAGTCCGCGCTGCTCGAGTCGATGGAGGAGCGGCAGGTCACCATCGACGGCAGCACCTACGAACTGCCCGCCCCCTTCATGGTGGTGGCGACGCAGAACCCGGTCGAGATGGAGGGCACCTACCCGCTGCCCGAGGCGCAGCGCGACCGTTTCATGGCCCGGGTCTCCATCGGCTACCCCAGCGCGGAGGCCGAGTTGCGGATGCTCGACGTGCACGGCGGGGTCAACCCGCTGGACGATCTCCAGCCGGTGGCGCACGCGCACGAGATCCTGAAGCTGATCGAGGCGGTCCGCGGCGTGCACGTGGCGGAGCCGGTCCGGCGGTACGCGGTGGACCTGGTCGCCGCCACCCGCACCCACCCCGACCTCAGACTCGGCGCCTCGCCGCGCGCCACGCTGCATCTGCTGCGCGCGGCGAAGGCGACCGCCGCCCTCAGCGGGCGGGAGTACGCGCTGCCGGACGACGTGCAGGCGCTCGCCGTCGCCGTCCTCGCCCACCGTCTGCTGCCCACCGCGCAGGCCCAGCTCAACCGCCGCAGCGCCGAGCAGGTGGTGCAGGAGATCCTCCAGCGCACCCCGGTGCCCGCGGCCGGCCGGCAGCCGGGCGGCTACGGGCTGGGCGGCGGCGCACCGGCGTACGGTCAGCAGCCGCCGCGGAGGCTGTGATGACCACCGGGGGGACGGACCGGGCGGAGGGTGAGCGGGGCGAGCGGGGCGGCCTGCGGACCGCGCTGGCCGGTCTGACCACCCGGGGCCGCTCCTTCCTGGCGGCCGGCGTGGCCGCCGCGGTCTGCGCGTACGTCCTCGGCCAGAGCGATCTGCTCCGGGTCGGGCTGCTGCTGGCCGTACTGCCGCTGGTCTGCGCCGCCGTGCTGTACCGCACGCGGTACCGGGTGGCGGGCGGCCGCCGGCTCTCCCCCGCGCGGGTACCGGCGGCCGGCGAGGCGCGGGTCCACCTGAGCGTGGAGAACGTCTCGCGGCTGCCCACCGGCCTGCTGATGCTCCAGGACCGGGTGCCCTACGTGCTCGGCCCCCGGCCCCGCTTCGTCCTGGACCGGGTCGAGGCGGGCGGCCGCCGGGAGGTCTCCTACCGGGTCCGCTCCGATCTGCGCGGCCGCTACCCGCTGGGCCCGCTCCAGCTCCGGCTGACCGATCCGTTCGGCATGTGCGAGCTGACCCGGTCCTTCTCGGCGCAGGACACCCTCACCGTGATACCGCGCGTGGAGCCGTTGTCCCCGGTCCGGCTGAGCGGCGAGGCCAAGGGGTACGGCGACGGACGGCAGCGGTCGCTGGCGCTGGCCGGCGAGGACGACGTGATTCCGCGCGGGTACCGGCACGGCGACGACCTGCGCCGCGTGCACTGGCGCTCCACGGCCCGCTACGGCGAGCTGATGGTGCGCCGCGAGGAGCAGCCGCAGCGCGCCCGCTGCACGGTTCTGCTGGACACCCGAGTGGTCGCCTACGACGGCGCCGGACCCGACTCGGCCTTCGAGTGGGCGGTGTCGGGCGCGGCGTCGGTCCTGGTGCACATGCTGGAACGGGGCTTCTCCGTCCGGCTGCTGACGGACACCGGCAGTTCGGTGCCGGGTGAGGGGGCCGACGGTTTCGCGGGTGCCACCCAGGAGTCGGCGGACGCGGCCGGGCTGATGATGGACACCCTCGCGGTGATCGACTACTCCGACAACACGGGTCTGTCCCGGGCCTACGACGTGCTGCGCGGTGGCAACGAGGGGCTGCTGGTGGCGTTCTTCGGCGATCTGGACGAGGAGCAGGCGGCGGTCGCCGCGAAGATGAGCCGGCGCAGCGGCGGGGCGATCGCCTTCGTCCTGGACAGCGACGCCTGGCTGCGGGAACCGACGGACGTGCCCGGCCCGTTGGACGGACCGGGACAGTGGCTGCGGCTGCTGCGCGAGTCCGGCTGGACGGCCGTGAGCGTGGAGCGCGGCGCGTCACTGGAGGAACGGTGGCGCCGCGCCGAACAGGAACGCTCCGGGCTCATGCCGGCGAGCGGCGGGGAGGGGTCGTGAGGGACGGACGGGTGGTGCTGGGCGCCTGCGGTTGCCGACGTGGCGGGGCTTCCCGGCGTAGTGGGGTTCCCTGGCGTAGTGGGGCTCCCTGGCGTAGTGGGGCTCCCTGGCGTGGCGGGATTTCCCTGCCCGGCGGGGCTTCCTCACCCGGCGGGACTTCCCAGCGTGGCGGGATTTCCCTGCCCGGCGGGGCTTCCTCACCCGGCGGGACTTCCCAGCGTGGTGAGGTTTCCCCGCCCGGCGGGACTTCCCAGCCCGGCGGAGGTTTTCAGTCCGTCCGGCGTTCGAGGACGACGACGCCGTTCGGGCCGGCGGCGGGGGTCCACCGGCAACGGCCCCCGGCGGGTCCCGTACGGGCGTCCGGCGCCCCCACAGCCCCCGGCCAGGAGGCCCTCCGATGAGCGGCCGAGCCCGCATGGCGCTGTGCGCGTGGGCGGCCACCCTGATGGCCTCCTGCGCGCTGCTGCCCCTGGTCGATCCGGCCACCTGGATCATCCAGGCCGCGTTCCTGCTGGCGGTCCAGTCCGGGGTGGGCGCGGCCGTCCGCCGGGTGCCGCTGGCCCGGCCGCTGACCGTCGCGGCCGAGGCCCTGACCGCCCTGGTGCTGCTGACGCTGGTCTTCGCACGTGCGCAGTCCTTCGCCGGGCTGGTGCCCGGCCCGGACACCTTCCGGCACTTCGCCGAGCTGCTGCGACAGGGCGGCGACGACATCGCGCGGTACGCGATCCCGGCGCCGCTGGAGTCGGACGGCATCCGGCTGATGCTGGTCGGCGGCGTGCTGGTGATCGGCCTGCTGGTGGACACCCTCGCGGTGACCTTCCGCAGCGCGGCCCCGGCGGGGCTGCCCCTGCTGGCGCTGTACTCGGTGGCCGCGGGGCTGTCCGAGGGCGGCACCGACTGGCTGTGGTTCCTGGTCGCGGCGGCCGGCTATCTGATGCTGCTGCTGGCCGAGGGACGTGAGCGGCTCTCGCAGTGGGGCCGCGTCTTCGGCGGCGCACCGCGCTCCCCGGGCGCCGAGCCGGCCCGGGCCCTCGCCCCGGTCCGCACCGGCCGGCGGATCGGCGCGGTCGCGCTGGGCACCGCCCTGGTGGTGCCGCTCGCGCTGCCCGCCATGAACGGCGGCCTGCTGGCCGGCACCGGCGGCGGGGTGGGCTCCGGCGGCGGAGGCGGCGGCACCATTTCGGCGGTGAACCCACTGGTCTCCCTGCGCGACAGCCTGAACGTGGACGAGGACCGCCAGGTCCTCTCCGTGCGCACCGAGTCGAGCGACATCTCCAACCTCTATCTGCGGATCGTCTCCCTGGACGACTTCGACGGCACCACCTGGAAGCCGTCCAAGCGGAAGATCACCGCCGTGCCGGACGGCACCTTCCCCACCCCGGTCGGCCTCGGCCCCGACGTGGAACGGACCCGGACCCGCAGCACCATCTCGGCGGCCGACTGGTATGCCCAGGACTGGCTGCCGATGCCGTATCCGCCGAGCGGGGTGGACGTCACCGGCGCCTGGCGGTACGAGCCGGTCGGCATGACCCTGGTCGGCGACCACGGCCAGAACACCCGCGGTCTGACCTATGACGTCACCAGCCTGGAGGTACGGCCGACCGCGGAGCAGCTGGCCGCCGCGCCCCGGCCCTCGACGGCCATGACCCGCGAGTACACCGAGCTGCCCGACTCGCTGCCGGCCATCGTGTCCGACACCGCCCGGGAGGTCACGGCGGGCGCGACCGACGCCTACGACCAGGCCGTCAAGCTCCAGGAGTACTTCGCGATCACCGGCGGTTTCGAGTACGACACCCAGGTGCAGGTCGGCAGCGGCTCCCAGGCGATCGCCCGTTTCCTGCGCGACAAGCAGGGCTTCTGCGTGCACTTCTCGTTCGCCATGGCGGCGATGGCCCGTTCGCTGGGCATCCCGGCCCGGGTCGCGGTCGGCTTCGCGCCGGGTTCCCCGCAGGCGGACGGATCGGTGGCGGTGGGCCTGCGGGACGCGCACGCCTGGCCGGAGCTGTACTTCGAGGGCATCGGCTGGACCCGCTTCGAGCCGACCCCGAACCGCGGCTCGATGCCGTCGTACACCGTGCCGGACGCGCCGGGCACCACGCTGCCGGACGCCGCCCGGCCGTCCCAGGACACCTCCGAGGCCCCGGCGGCCTCCGCGTCGGCCGACGAGAGCTGCACCGCGCAGGACCGGAAGGAGGTCGGCGCCTGCGCGAGCGAGTCCCCGCAGGCCGCGCTCGCCGCGGACGACGACGGTCCGAAGTGGTACGCCCTGCTGGCCTGGGCGCTGGCCGTGCTGCTGGTGCTGGTGGCCCCGCTCGCCCCGCTGCTGTGGCGGACCCGGCAGCGGTCGCTGCGGCTCGGGGCGCACGGCCGGAGCCCGGCGGACGCGGCGGCCCGCACACTGGCGGCCTGGCAGGAGCTGACCGACACGGCGTGGGACTACGGCATCGCGCCGCAGGAGTCGGGGACCCCGCGCAAGGCGGCGGCCCGGGTCGTCCGGCTGGGCCGACTCGATCCCGCGGCCGCCGCGGCGGTGCACCGGGTGGCGGACGCCGTGGAGCAGGTGCTCTACGCTCCCCGGCCGCGTCCGGGCACCGGACTGACCGAGGACGTGCTCCGGGTGGCGGCCGGGCTGCGGGCCACGGCCGGCCGGGGTGTGCGGCTGCGCGCACGCCTGGCCCCGCGTTCGGCGGTTCGGGTGACCTGGGCGGCGGCGGCCCGCTGGGCGGCCCTCAGCGGCCGCGTCTCGGCGGCCCGGCCGACTCTGCGCAGGCCGAGGGGCAGGAACGCGGAGAGCTGAGTAAACGCGAATGTGAAACGTGAATGTGGGTGAGGGGCGACCACCGGCC
>NZ_JBQOUX010000187.1:0-8035 GCF_052216785.1 Streptomyces sp. JW3
GGCCGGAACACCGGCCCGCACCCGGGACCCGCTCCGCAGCAACCACCGACACGGGGGACACACCACGCATGACCGCCACGGCCACCGCCACCGATCCGGCGCCCACCCGGGCCCGCCTGGCCACCGCCCGCCTCTACCTCTGCACGGACGCCCGCAAGCGCCAGGGCGACCTCCCGCAGTTCCTGGACGCGGTACTGGCCGGCGGCGTCGACATCGTGCAGCTGCGCGACAAGGGCATGGAGGCGGCGGAAGAGCTGGAGCACCTCGCCGTGTTCGCCGAAGCCTGCGCCCGGCACGGCAAGCTCCTCGCGGTCAACGACCGCGCCGACGTCGCCCACGCCGCCCACGCCGACGTCCTGCACCTCGGACAGGGCGACCTGCCCGTCCCCGCCGCCCGCGCCGTCCTCGGCGCCGACGTTCTCATCGGCCGCTCCACCCACGCCGAGTCCGAGGCCGGCGCCGCCGCCACCCAGGACGGCGTGGACTACTTCTGCACCGGCCCCTGCTGGCCCACCCCCACCAAGCCCGGCCGCCACGCCCCCGGCCTCGACCTGGTCCGGCACACCGCCGCCCTGCGCACCGACCGCCCCTGGTTCGCCATCGGCGGCATCGACCTGGACAACCTGGACCAGGTCCTCGACGCGGGCGCCCGCCGGGCCGTCGTGGTCCGCGCGCTCACCGAGGCCGACGACCCTGGCGCGGCGGCGGCCGAGTTCGCCGAGCGGCTCAGAAGTGCCGGGGAGGTACCGGAGATGTCCAAGGGATGGACAAGTAGCTGACAATACGGACAATTCCCCGACTCCGGTTGGGTGACCGACGCCCCCTGGTTAACCTGCCGGTATGGCCCTCGGAACGGCATCCACCAGGACTGATCACGCGCGCACCGTTCGCGACATGCTCGCGACCGGAAAGACGACGTATTCGTTCGAGTTCTGGGCGCCCAAGACGGAGAAGGGCGAGCGCAACCTCTGGAACGCGCTGCGCAGGGTCGAGGCGGTGGCCCCCAGCTTCGTCTCCGTGACCTACGGCGCGGGCGGCTCCACCCGGGCCGGCACCGTACGGGCCACCGAGCGGATCGCCTCCGA
Organism: Streptomyces sp. JW3; assembly: GCF_052216785.1. NCBI lineage: Bacteria > Bacillati > Actinomycetota > Actinomycetes > Kitasatosporales > Streptomycetaceae > Streptomyces > Streptomyces sp. JW3. The sequence goes on from NZ_JBQOUX010000187.1 coordinate 1,086, forward strand.
CACCACGCTCACCCCCGTCGCCCACCTCACCGCGGTCAACCACTCCGTCGCGGAACTGCGCAACATCATCGGGCAGTACGCCGACGCCGGCATCCGCAACATCCTCGCCGTCCGCGGCGACCCGCCCGGCGACCCGATGGGCGACTGGGTGCCGCACCCCCAGGGCCTGACCTACGCCGCCGAACTCGTCGAACTCATCAAGGAGTCGGGCGACTTCTGCGTGGGCGTGGCCGCCTTCCCGGAGATGCACCCGCGCTCCGCCGACCAGGACGAGGACGTCCGGCGCTTCGTCGACAAGTGCCGGGCCGGCGCCGACTACGCCATCACGCAAATGTTCTTCGACCCCGAGGCGTACCTGAGGTTGCGTGACCAGGTCGTCGCGGCGGGCTGCGAGACCCCCGTCATCCCCGAGGTCATGCCGGTGACCAGCGTGAAGATGCTGGAAAGGCTGCCGCAGCTCAGCAACGCCGCGTTCCCCGATGATCTGAAAGAGCGGATCCTCACAGCAAAGGACGATCCGACCGCTGTACGCTCCATTGGCATCGAGTTCGCCACGGAGTTCTGCGCGCGGCTACTGGCCGAAGGTGTGCCCGGTCTGCACTTCATCACGCTCAACAACTCCACGGCGACGCTGGAAATCTACGAGAACCTGGGCCCGCACCGCTCACCGCGGGCCTAGACCGGCCGCACAAACTTACGACACACTGCGTAGCGGTCACTGGGAGAGGGGCGTACATGGGCTGGGCGGTCCTCTACATCGCGTTCGGAATCGTCGCGCTGTGGCTGCTCGGTGAGGTGCTGCTGCAGTACAAGGCGCGCCTGCGCTGGCGGCTGCTGGCCTTCGCCGGGTTCCTCGGTGTCGTGATCGGCGTGCTGATCCCGTCGGTCCTCGTCATCGCGCTCGGCGCGATCGCCTTCGCGGTCGGCCAGACCTACGTCACCCTGTCGTTCCGCCGCGGCTTCGCGGAGGGCTGGGCGGTGCAGGCCCCGGCGGGCCTCGTCGGCAGCAAGCGCCGCCGCCCCGAACCGGACCCGCCGGAACCGGCGTTGGAGGTCTCGGACCTGGAAACGGCCGGACCGGGCCCCGGCGACGAGCACGCCCCCGCCGGCCAGGACGGCACCGGGTACGGCTACGAGCGGGACGACCAGGACGACGTGTTCGCCTCCGGGCGCCTCGCCGACACCCCGGCCGAAGGCACCGCCGTCTACCAGCCGCTGCCGATGCCCGACGACACCGGCACGTACGGCACCTACGACACCGCCGGCTACGGCCAGGAGCAGCAGGCCCCGGCCGCGCAGACCGCCGACGCCTCCTACCCCTACGACTACTCCGGCTACGGCCAGCAGTCCTACGGCTACGACACCACCGGCCAGCAGCAGTACGCCGCCTACTCCGACCCGTACATCGGCACCCACACCTACGGCGGGACCGGGTACGACACCGGCTACGACACCACCGGGCAGCAGCAGGCGTACCCCCCGCAGGAGTACGGGCAGCAGCAGGACCCGTACGGCACCGGCGGTTACGGCGGCGAGACACCGGCCGGCGGGGTGTGGGTCCCGCAGCAGCGCAGCACCGACGACCCCTACGGCGGCGACCTCCCGCCGGAGCAGCCCTACCCCTACCAGAGTGACGGACAGCAGGGACAGCACGGGCAGCCGCAGGGCGGACCCGGCTACGACGAGCAGCAGTACCGGTACTGATCCGGTATTGCCCCGGCACTGACCAGTCCACGCCCTGACGGGACGTCAGCAACACCCCGGCGGCCCACCGCACCACGAGTCGGCCACGCCGCACCACGAGCCCCACGTCACTGCGAGCCGCGGAACTCCGGGCCCTCCACGATCAGTCCGGCGACCAGCGCGCCCGACATCCCGGCGTGCGGCAGCCCGCCGCCCGGATGCGACCAGCCGCCCACGGTGAACAGACCGCCGATCCGGGTGGTGTTCGCCGGATGCAGCAGCCGTCCGTCCGCCGCGGCCAGCGCCGGCGCCGGCACCGCCCCGCCCTCGGCGCCGGTCGCCGCCGCGACGTCCCGCGCCGTACGCACCTCGTGCCGCAGCAGCCGGTCGCGCAGCCCGGGTATCGCGCGCTCGGCGACGGTCATCAACTGCTCCGCCCACCGGTCGTGACCGGCCCCGTCCCCCGCCGGGACCACCGCCGTGAGGACCGCCGCCTCGTGACCGGCGTCCGGGACCAGCTTCCCGTCGTCCGGCCGCAGCACCGTCACTGTCACCGTCGGCGGCGCGCTCGGGCCGGCCGCGCCGCCGTCGAACAGGGCCGCCAACTCGGCGTCCCGGTCCGGCGCGTGCACCACCGTGCGGTGCGCGACCCCCTCGGGCCGGCCGCCGCGCAGCGCCAGCAGCACCGTCAGCCGGCTCGCTCCGCCGCGCCGCGCCGGGACCGCACCGGCGCCGCGGGTCTCCGCGCCCCCGGTGAGACGCTCCAGCACCCCGGGCGCGACACCGGCGACCACGAAGTCCGCGGCGGCCACCGTGCCGTCCGCCAGCTCCACGCCCGCCGCCCGGCCGTCCTTCTCGGTCACCGCCGTGACCTCGGCGTCGAAACGGAACTCCACCCGGCGGGCCAGGCACCGCTCGTACACCGCCCGCGCCAGCTCGCGCAGACCACCGCGGACGTACCAGAGACCGAAGGCGTGCTCCATGTACGGCAGCACGGCGGCGCTCGCCGGAGCCGTACGCGGATCCAGGCCGTGGGCCAGGGCGTGGCTCTCCAGCAGCGCGGTCAGCCGGGCGTCGCGCAGCTCCCAGGCGCCGACCTCGGCGAGCGTGCCGGCCCGGCGGGTGCGCAGCAGCCGCTTGTGGGGGACCGCCGGATAGGGCTCGCGCTCGCCCAGCACCTGCCAGTCGGTCCACAGCGGCTCCTCCAGGAGTGGCCGGCGGGTCCGGTCCCAGGCCTCCCGGGCCCGCACCAGGAAGTCGCCCCAGCGCTGCCCGGCACCCGCGCCGAGCCCCTCGTCCAGCGCGCCGACGACGCCCGCGCGCGAGGCGTTGGGCAGCACCGCCTCGGTGCCGTCCGCGAACAGGTGCCGGGACGCCGGATCGACCTGGGTCAGTTCGACCAGGTCCTCCAGCGGCTCCTTGCCGGTCTTGACGAAGAGGTCCCGCCAGACCGCGGGCAGCGGCAGCAGACCGGGACCGGTGTCGAAGGAGAAACCGTCCCGCTCGAAACGGCCCACCGCCCCGCCGTACGTCCCCGTGCGCTCGTACACCGTCACCCGGTGGCCCGCGACGGCCAGCCGGGCCGCCGCCGCCAGCGCGCCCATCCCGGCGCCGATCACCGCAATCCGTGCCATGCCAGGGACTTTATCCGCCACCGCTGACAATCCCGCCGCAGACCCCTGTGACCTGCGATCTTCCGGTGGAGACCGGGGTGGGGGAGTACGGCGGCGGACGCGGGGCGCACCAGACGCCGCCGCGGCGGCCTGGGCAGCGGCACACAGGGCTGAGTACCCGTACCTAGGCGGACAGTTGAGTACCCGCACGGATGGGCGCCGACCTGCGGAAACGAGAGAGTGATGAACACGGAGAGGGGCACGGCCGAGGCACCGGCGACACGGGGCGCCGGAGCGGCGGCCGGGCCCGCGATCCGCTCCTTCCGCCGGCCGCAGCCGGCGGGAGCGAGGCACGGGGGAACCCGGCGGACGGCCGACGGGGGAACGTACGGCGGTCCGACGGGGGAACGTACGGGGGAGCAACAGGGAGCGCCGGTCCGGCGACGGCCCGCGGGGGACGCGGCCACCACGGACCGGCGCTCTCCCGTGCGTCCGCCGCTCAGCCGCGCCCGCCGGGGCCGGCCGGCAGCAGCCGGGACAGCGCCGCGTGCACCTCGTCCAGCGACCGCTCCCGCTGGAAGGACTGCCAGTCCAGCGCGGCCACCAGGACCATGCCGACCAGCGCGGCGGCGGTCAGCGGAACATCGACCTCCGCGTCGATCTCGCCCTCGGTCACCCCCGCGCGCAGCACGTCCTCCACGACGGCGACCACTTCCTGCCGCACCACCAGCAGGGTCGACTGCCAGGCCCGGTTGGTGCGCCACAGCTCGGCCACGTACAGCTGGGTGAAAGCCGGGTAGCGGTCGATGAAGACCAGGCCCGCGCGGATCATCGCGTCGAGCGCGGCGACCCTGCCGCCGGCGCCCCGCGCGGCCTGTTCGGCGGCCTCCCGCAGGGACGCGGTGAGCAGACCCACGCCGTGCCGCAGCAGCTCCTCGAAAAGGACGGCCTTGCTGGCGAAGTTGTAGTAGACGGTGCCCTTGGCGACCCCGGCCCGCTCGGCGATCTCGTCCACGGTGGTGGCGGAGAACCCCTGCTCCGCGATGAGAGTGACGGCCGCCTCGTAGAGCTTCTGCCGGGTGGCCTCGCGGCGGCCGCTGCCGGGCGGGGTGGCGCTGCTGCTTTCCATGGCCCCGATTCTCGCCGCACATCCGAGGTAAAAGTCCAGGTCGGAACGGATTGTCAGTGCCATACCGCACGATGGGCACATACGGCACCCGTGCCGTCACACAGACGACAGGAGGTTCGTCATGGCCAACTCCTCCGCGGCCGCCGCCCGCCGGCGCCGCGCATCCGGCCCTGCCCCCTCACTGACCGGCCCGGCGAGCGACGTGCATCCCGTGCTGCGCCGGGCCACGGCCCCGCCCGCCGCCCTCGACCTGCTCGCCCAGGCCCGCGCCGGACTGGACGAGGCCGACGTCCTGGAAACCCCCAACGAGCGGTACGCGCGCGCCCACCTCGCCGCCCTGCGCACCGCGGCCGCCGTGCTGGCCGCCCGGGGCCGCCCGGAGCCCACGCCCCGGGCCCGGGCCCGGATCCGCAGCGCCTGGGAGGTGCTGCCCGAGATCGCGCCCGAGCTGACCGAGTGGAGCGCGCTGTTCGCCTCGGGGGCCCGGCGCCGGGCCCGGGCCGAGGCGGGCATCAAGGGCGCGGCCAGCAGCCGGGACGCCGACGACCTCATACGTGACGTGGCGATGTTCCTGCGCCTGGTGGAGCGGATGCTCGTGCTCCAGCCGGTCCTGCCGCAGCCCCGCGCGGACAGCGACCGGCCGGGCAGCGGCGAGCCGCCCGGCCCTGGTGATCCCCGGGACGGCGACGGCCCGGGACACAGCCCGGGACATGGCCCGGGACACGGACTGCCGGACGCGGGCTGACCTCCTGGTTCCGCGATGTCCCGCCGTGGTTCCGCTCCGGTTCCACCTCTGCTCCGTCCCGGTTCCGCCCCTGCTCGTGCCCCGGTTCTGTCGCTGGTGGCACGTGGCAGCACCGGAGTGACCGGGCACGGCGGGCGAGGCAATAGGGTGGGAGACGCCTGAAGTCTCCCCCCTTCCGCACCGGGCCGAGGGGAGGCAGCCCGTTCGCTCCGCCGCGCCAAGGCGGTGCCGCGCCGAGGAGTCAACTGCCGTGTCGGACCCGTCGCGCCCCCGCGCCTCCCTCCGTACCGCCGTGGTCTGGGAGGTCCTCCAGGATGCCCTGGACCGCCGCGTCAAGGCCACGGGGCGGCCGGCGCTGGACGTCCTCGACACCGGCGGCGGCAGCGGCAACTTCGCCGTGCCGCTGGCCCGCCTCGGCCACCACGTCACCGTCGTCGACCCCAGCCCCAACGCCCTCTTCGCCCTGGAGCGCCGGGCCGCCGAGGCGGGCGTCGGCGACCGGGTCCGGGGCGTGCAGGGCGACGCCCACGGCCTCTTCGACGTGGTCGAGCGCGGCGGCTACGACGCCGTGCTGTGCCACGGCGTCCTGGAGTACGTCGACGACCCGGCCGAGGGCGTCCGCAACACGGTGGCCGCCCTGCGGCCCGAGGGCGTCCTCAGCCTGCTCGCCGCCGGGCTGGGCGGCGCGGTGCTCGCCCGCGCCCTCGCCGGACACTTCACGGAGGCCCGGCAGGCGCTCGGTGACCCGGACGGCCGCTGGGGCGACGGCGACCCGGTGCCGCGCCGCTTCACCGCCGGGCAGCTCACCGCACTGGTCGAGGGCGCGGGCCTGACGATCGGGGCCGTCCACGGGGTGCGGGTCTTCGCCGACCTCGTCCCCGGCGTCCTGGTGGACACCGAGCCCGGCGCCCTGGACGCGCTGCTGAAGCTGGAGGCCGCCGCGGCCGAACTGCCGGCCTTCCACTCGGTCGCCACCCAGCTTCACGTGCTCGGCGAGAGGCTCGGTGCGAGCCGAGGGGACGACGGGGCCCGAGAGGTCTGAGCCACCTGGCGGGATATGGCCCTGATCAGCTACTTGCGTGCACATGGAGTACGCCACAGGCCCCCCGAACACAGGCCCGGCGCCGTATGATCGAGGGAGACCGTCCGGCATGACGGACCGGCCGCTGGGGAATGGAAATCTAGCGGGCCGGGACGTCCATGACGGAAACCGGTTGGCCAATTGGCGTAGAGGGGCGGGTTTCACGGGGGCGATTCCCTGCCTATCCTGAAGGGACCCCCCGGGTCGCCCCGGCGACTGCACGATGAGGAGGACGCCGTGCCGCTCTCGGAGCACGAGCAGCGCATGCTCGAGCAGATGGAGCGAGCGCTGTACGCCGAAGATCCCAAGTTCGCGACAGCGCTCGAGGGAAGCGGGCTGCGTACGTACACCCGGCGACGGGTCTACCAGGCGGTCGCGGGCTTTCTCGTAGGTATCGCACTCCTCATGGCCGGAATGGTCGCCCAGCAGGTCTGGCTCAGCGTGGTGGGCTTCCTGGTCATGCTGGGCTGCGCCGTCCTCGCCGTGACCGGCTGGCGCAAGGCCCCCAAGCCGGGCGAGCAGCCCGCCGCCGGAGCCGCGCCGCAGGCACGCCGCCAGGCGCGTCAGAAACGCTCGATGATGGACCGCATCGAGGAGCGCTGGCAGCGCCGCCGCGACGAGCAGGGCGGGCACTGACCCCGGCCGCACGGCCGGCATGAATGACACGACGTGAATGTGGGTGAGGGGGGCCCCCCCCCC
>NZ_JBQOUX010000188.1:0-8004 GCF_052216785.1 Streptomyces sp. JW3
GCGCGGCGCCGCGGCCGGTCCTCTACCACGTGCACGGCGGCGGCATGGTCCTCGGCACCAACCGGGCCGGCCTCGCGGAACCCCTGACCTGGGCGGCGGAGCTGGGCGCGGTGGTGGTCTCGGTGGAGTACCGGCTGGCGCCGGAGCATCCGCATCCGGCCCCGGTGCGGGACGCGTACGCCGGGCTGCGGTGGACCGCCGGGCAGGCGGCGGAGCTGGGCGCCGATCCGGAGCGGATCGTGCTGGTCGGCGCGAGCGCGGGCGGCGGGCTGTGCGCCGCGCTGGCCCTGCTCGCCCGGGACCGCGGCGGGCCGCGGCCGGCCGGCCAGCTGCTGATGTCCCCGATGCTGGACGACCGCGGCGACTCGCCCTCCGCCCGTCAGATGGCGGGCCTCGGCACCTGGGACCGCTCGGCCAACGAGACCGCCTGGACCGCGCTGCTGGGCGCGGCGCGGGGCGGGGCGGACGTGTCCCCGTACGCGGCACCCGCCCGGGCCCGGGACCTGTCGGGGCTGCCGCCGGCCTTCCTGGACGTCGGTTCGGCGGAGACCTTCCGGGACGAGACGGTCGCCTACGCGGGCCGCCTGTGGCAGGCCGGCGGGGCCGCCGAACTGCACGTGTGGCCCGGCGGCTGCCACGGCTTCGACGCCCTCGCCCCGCACGCGGCCCTCTCCCACGCCGCCCGCACGGCCCGCCCGGCCTGGCTGCGCCGCCTGCTGGGAACGGGGCTCTGAGTGGCCGTGCCTGGAGCCCGACCACCGCCTCCGCGGGCCACCTGCGGCAGGCGGAGGCGGTCCGCGGAACCCCCGCGCATGGCCCGGCAGCCGCCACGGCCTCGACACCCTCGCCCCGCACCCGGCCCGGCCCTCTCGTACTCCACCCGCCCGGCCCGCACGGCCCGCACCGCCCGCCCGGCCTGGCTGCGCCGCCTGCTGCGGGCGCCCTGAGCACCGTGTCCTGGGACCAGCGGTACCAGGTACGTGGGCGCCGGACGGTGTTCACTGGCAGTCATGACGACGACCGAGTTCGGACGGACCGTACGCCGGTGGCGCGACCGCGTCTCCCCCGAGTCGGCCGGGCTGCCGGCCCGCGGTCCGCGGCGGGCGGCCGGACTGCGCCGGGAGGAGCTGGCCCTGCTGGCCGGCATCTCGGTCGACTACGTCACCCGGCTGGAACAGGGCCGGGCGGCCAACCCCTCGCCACAGATCGTCGAGGCGCTGGCCCGGGCGCTGCGGCTGCCGCTCCAGGAGCGGGCCTATCTGTACCGGCAGGCCGGACTGGTGCCGCCGGGCCCGGACACCGTGCCGTCGTACATCCCGCCGAGCGTGCACCGGCTGCTGGACCGGCTGGCCGGCACCCCGGTCGCCGTGTTCGACGCGGCATGGACGCTGCTGCTGGCCAACCAGCCGTACGCGGCGCTGATGGGCGACCCGTCCGGGTGGCGCGGCCACGAGCGCAACAGCGTGTGGCGCAACTTCGTCGGCCCGCGCGGCCGGGCCCGGCAGGACCCGCCGCGGCGGCGGGCGTTCGAGGAGGCGCTCGCCGCCGATCTGCGCGACACGGTCAGCCGGTATCCGGCCGACCGGCGGCTGCGGCAGCTGGTCGAGGACCTGCGCGCGCACAGCGAGCGGTTCGCCGAGCTGTGGGAGTCGGGGATCGTCGGCCGGCACGAGGTGGCCCGCAAGACCATCGACCATCCGGCGGTGGGCCCGCTGGACCTGGACTGCGACGTGCTCGCCGTGGCGGGCGCCGACCTGCGGGTCATGGTGTACTCCGCCGAGCCGGGCACCGCCGACGCCGAGCGGCTGGCCCTGGTCGCCGTGCTGGGCACCCAGGCGCTGGTCGACTAGTCGCCGCGGGAGGCGCGCAGGCTGGTGAGCGTGGTGACCGCGAGGACGAGCACGATGAAGCCCAGGGAGAACGGGATGCCGATCTCCGGGACACGCACCGCGGACTCGTGCAGTGCGTGCAGGACCAGTTTGACGCCGATGAAGCCGAGGATGACCGACAGGCCGTAGGAGAGGTGCACCAGCCGCCTGAGCAGGCCGCCGATGAGGAAGTACAGCTGGCGCAGCCCCATCAGGGCGAAGGCGTTGGCGGTGAAGACGATGTACGGGTCCTCGGTCAGGCCGTAGATGGCCGGGATGGAGTCCAGGGCGAACAGCACGTCGGTGGAGCCGATCGCGAGCATCACCACCAGCATCGGGGTCATGACCCGCTTGCCGTCCCGCTCGATCCACAGCCTGGTGCCGTGGTAGCGGTCGGCCACCCCGAAGCGGCGCTCGACGGCCCGCAGCAGCCTGTTCTCCTCGTACTCCTCCTCGTACTCCTCCTCGTCGCCCTTCTTTCGGGCGTCCTGGATCAGCTTCCAGGCGGTCCAGATCAGGAAGGCGCCGAAGAGGTAGAAGACCCAGGAGAAGGCGGAGATGATCGCCGCGCCGGCCGCGACGAAGACGGTGCGCAGCACCAGGGCGATCAGTACGCCGATCATCAGCACCCGCTGCTGGTACGGGGACGGCACCGCGAACTTGGACATGATCAGGACGAAGACGAAGAGGTTGTCGACGCTCAGCGACTTCTCGGTGAGGTACCCGGCGAAGAACTCCCCCGCCGGCCCGCCCCCGCCCCACACCAGCAGTCCCACCCCGAACAGGCCGGCCAGGGCCACCCAGACGCCGGTCCAGATCCCGGCCTCCCCGGTCGACACGTCGTGCGGCGTGCGGCGTGCGGCCGATGAGGAAGTCGGCGGCGATCAGTACGCACAGGGCGGCGACGGTGAGCAGCCAGACGGTGAGGGAGACGTGCACGAAAGCTCCTGGGACCAGGGGGGCGGACCGTTTCCGGTGATCCCTTCCACCGTCGGCCGCCGCAACCACGCGCGGCCGGTGAGACAGGGGGTTTCCGGGTGGGCGGCGCAGGCAACCCGGGTCCCTGCGCAGGCACCGCCCGCCTGAGCACGACCCTGGCCGGCGGTCCGGCCGACCCGACGTGACGGGAGCACCCGGATGACCACCGCACCTTCGCATCCGCCCTCCGCCCGGTCCGGTCCGCGCATCGGCGTGCTCGGCTCCTACGGCGGTTTCAACACCGGTGACGAGGCGATCCTGACCTGTGTCCTCGGCTGTCTGCGGGCCCACCGGCCGGACGCCCACCTGGTCGTCTTCAGCCGGAACGCCGAACACACCCGCGCCCACCACCACGAGGCCGACGAGGTGGTCGACTGGGAGGGCGTGCGGCGCAACCACGTGATCGACGTGCTGCCCGGCCTGGACCTGCTGGTGCTGGGCGGCGGCGGCATCCTCTTCGACGGCGAGGCCCGGCGCTATCTGCGGCTGGTGCGCGCCGCCCAGGACCGGGACGTGCCGACCTTCGCCTACGCCGTCGGCGCCGGGCCGCTGCGGGAGGCCGAGGACCGGGAGATGGTGCGCACGGTACTGGCCGACATGGACGACGTGGTGGTGCGGGACGAGGAGTCCCGGCTGGTCCTGGAGGAGGTCGGGCTGGAACGCGAGGTCACGGTGACCGCCGACCCGGCGCTGCTGCTGCGCCCGGAGCCCTTCACCCACGCCATGATGCGCGACGAGGGCGTGCCCACCGACGCCCGGCTGGTGGGGATGTCGGTGCGGGAGCCGGGCCGGGCGGCCGAGGCACTGGACGAGAGCGACTACCACGCGCTGCTGGCCACCGTCGCGGACTTCCTGGTGCGGCGGCTGGACGCGCACGTGGTGTTCCTGCCGATGGAGCGGCACGACGTACGGCACGCGCACGCGGTGCTGTCCCACATGACCGCGCCGGACAAGGGCCGCATCCTGCACGGTGACTACAGCCCGGGGCAGGTGCTCGGGCTGATGCGCCACCTGGACCTGGCGGTCGGCATGCGGCTGCACTTCGTGATCTTCGCGGCGCTGACCGGCGTACCGGTGCTGCCGCTGCCCTACTCGGGCAAGGTGTTCGACTTCGCGCGCCGGCTCGGCGCGCCCGCCCTGGTGGGGGTGGCGCGGGAGCAGGCCGGGCTGCTGCTGGCCGAGGTGGACCGGCTGTGGGACGAGTATCCGCGGCGCGAGGAGGACCTCAGGGCCCGGATGGCGGAGCTGACGGCGGCGGCCCGCGAGACCTGTGTGCGCTGCGGCTCGCTGCTGGACACGGTGGCCGGCGCGCGGGCGGCGGACCCGGCCGAGGCACGGCCCCTGGAGGTGTGATGCCGGTCCTGCGAGAACCCGGTGAGCCGCGCACGGTGACCCTGCCGCCGCGCGACGCCCAGCACGGGGGCCGCTGCGACGTGCTGGTGGTGGGCGGCGGCCCGGCCGGGTTCGCCGCCGCGCTGGCCGCCGCCGACGGCGGGGCCGACGTGGTGCTGGTGGAGCGGTACGGGTTCCTCGGCGGCAACGCGACGGCGGCGCTGGTGATGCCGCTGATGTCGTTCCACAACGAGCACAGGCAGGCGGCGTTCACCGAGGCCGGCGACGCCTCCCGGCTGCTGCCCACCGACCACGGCGAGGGCGAGCCGGTGGTGGCGGGCGTGCTGTGGCGGCTCCTTGAGCGGCTGATGGAACGCGGCGGCTGTCTGCGGCCGTCCACGAAGACCGGGTACACCGTCCCCTTCGACCCCGAGCTGTTCAAGCTGACCCTGCTGGAGATGATGGACGAGTCGGGCGTGCGGATGCTGTTCCACGCGTTCGCGTCGACCGCGCTCAGGCTGGACGACGGCTGGCGGGTGGTGTTCGAGACCAAGTCGGGGCCGGTGGTGCTGGACGCCGGGGTGGTGGTGGACGGCACCGGGGACGGCGACGTGGCGGCGGCCTGCGGGGCGCCGTACGAGATCGGCCGGCCGGAGGACGGGCTGACCCAGCCGATGACGCTGATGTTCCGGGTGGCGGACTTCTCCCGGCCGGACTTCGCGGCGTACGTGCGCGACCACCCCGACCAGTGGCGCGGCGTGTACGGGCTGTGGGACCTGGTGGAGCAGGCGCGGGCCGACGGGGACCTGCGGCTGCCGCGCGAGGACATCCTGTTCTTCGCCACCCCGCACCCGCACGAGCTGAGCGTCAACTGCACGCGGGTGACGAGGGTGCTCGGCACCAGCGTGTGGGACCTGACCCGGGCCGAGCACACCGCGCGCCGGCAGCTCGCCCAGATCGACCGGTTCCTGCGCACCCGGGTCCCCGGGTTCGAGGCGTCGTACGTGATGCAGAGCGGCACCCACGTCGGGGTCCGCGAGACCCGCCGCGTGCTCGGCGACTACCAGCTCACCGGACACGACATCCTGGCCGCCCGCCCCTTCCCGGACGTGATCGCGCACGGCGCGTACCCGGTCGACATCCACAACCCGCGCGGCACCGGCACGGTCCTGAAGCGGGTGCCCACGGGCAGCTTCTACGACATTCCGCTGCGCTGTCTGCTGCCGCGCGGCACCGACCGGCTGCTGGTCGCCGGGCGCTGCATCTCCGGTACGCATGTCGCGCACTCCTCGTACCGGGTGATGCCGATCGCGATGGCCACCGGCCAGGCGGCCGGGGTGTGCGCCGCGCTGACCGTCCGGCACGGGCACGGGCCGCGCGGGCTGCCGTACCGGCTGGTCCAGCGGGAGCTGCTGCGGCAGGGGGCGCGGCTGCGGATCGGTCAGGCCGAGGAGGTCTGACCCGGCGCCCCGGCGCCGCCGGCCGGGCTCGGGTGCCGGGCTACGGCCAGGTCGTCGAGGCCGACGCTGCCGACCGGGTCGCCGCCGCGGGTGACGACCGGGACCCGGCGCACGGCGTACCGGCGCAGCAGCTCGGCGGCCCGGACGGTGGTGTACTCCGGGGTGAGGGTGACGACGGGCGGCGGCGGGCAGACGGAGCCGACCCGGGTGCCGTCGGGATCGCGGCCGCCGGCGACGGCCGCCAGCACGATGTCGCGGGCGGTGAGCACGCCGAACAGGCCGCGGTCGTAGGCGACCAGGACGTGCCCGGCGGCGTGTTCGCGCATCAGCTCGGCGGCCCGGGTCACGGTGGCCGCCGGCTCGACGGTCGCCGCGGCGGGCGGCATCACGTCCCGGATGCGGTGAGTGGTCATGGGCGGCGTCTCCCCGGGCGCTCGCGGTGGGCGGGTCTCCCGGCCCGCGTTGCCCGGTTCGGGCCGGCCAAACCGGCCGGCCGGGGGCGCCCGGGAGCGTCCCCGGATCAGCGGTCGGCGGCCAGGTCCGCCTCCAGGGCGCGGGCCGCCGCCTCCAGGGCGGCCACCAGGGACCGCAGCCGGCGCGGCTCGTAGCGGACGCGCGGCATCGACACCGACAGGCCGGCGACGGCGCAGCAGGTGGACCCGTACGGCTACGCCTTCACCGACTGGGTCTACGGTCCGACCGCGCTCTTCCCGGACGAGGAGCCGGCCATGTTCGAGCCGGTCCCGCTGGCCTCCGCCCGGCTGACGGAGCAGATCAGCAACTGACCCCGGCGGCCAGCCAGTCGTCGACCGGCCCGAAGGTGAGCACCCCGCTGCCCGCGCCCGCGAGTTCGCCGGCCGCGGGCAGCAGTCTGTCGTGGGCGCGGCGCAGCGCCGGCCGGTCGCCGAGCGCGCGGGCCAGCGCCGCCTCGGCGCAGCACAGGGCCTCGTAGAGCAGGTCGGGCGGGGGTTCGGGCAGCCGGTGCAGGGCCGCGCGGGCCGCGTCCCGGTCGCCCTCGGCCAGCAGCGCGAAGGGTTCGGCCCAGGGGCGGTACGGGCCCCAGTCCGCCCGTGGGTCGGCCTCGGGCGGCAGGCCCCGGGACAGCCGCAGGCCGAGCAGGGCGAGCGGCAGCAGGCCGCGTTCCAGGCCCGGCATGCCGGCGCCGTCGAGCGTCGCGGCGGCGGCCCGGTAGCCGGCCTCGGCCCGGTCGTACGGGGCGCCGGTGGCGGCCCGGCGCAGGGCGCGGTACCAGGTGGTGAAGACGGCCACCAGGGGTCGTTCGTGCCGGGCGGCCAGGGCGTCCGCGGCGGCGGCGTGCCGGTCCGCGCCGGTGAAGTCGGCCACCGCGCTCCGGGCCTGGAGGCGGATCAGGTGGCCGAGGATCTCGTAGGTGGCCAGGCCGTGCCGGGCGGCGAGGGCGATGAGTTCGGCGCCGATCGCGGCGCGCCGCGGGGAGCAGCCGGCGGTGGTGCAGGACTGCATGTAGGTGCCGTTGAGGGCGAACGCGAGCAGCGCGGGGTCGTCCAGGCGGCGGGCGATCTCCTCGGCCCGCCGGGCCGCCTCGGGGCCGCGCGGGGAGCGTACGCCGCGGCTCTCCAGGGCGACGGTGGCGAGCAGCCGGGCCCGGGCGGGGTCGGCCGCCGGGGTGTCCGGGAGGGCGGCGAGGGTGCGTTCGGCGGCCTCGACGACGCGGCGGGCGGCCTCGGGGTCGTCGCTGCGGGTCCAGTTGGCGGGCACGTCGTAGGCGCCGATCACCCGGGCGGTCAGCTCGGCGTCGCCGGTCTCCTCGGCGGCGGCGACGGCGGCCGGGCGCTGCTGCCGGGCCGCCTCCAGACCGTCGCCGCCGGTGACCGCGAGGGTGCGCAGCAGGCCGACGGTGGTTTCCAGGCGGGCGGCCGATCCGGCGGCGACCGCGCGGTCGTACGCCTCGGTGGCGCGGGTCCACAGCCGGGCCGCCGGCTCGGCCGGTTCGGCGGGCGGGTCCAGGGCCGGGTCCTGGGCGAGCACACCGGCCTCCAGACGGCGCAGCCGGGGCCCCGGGTCGATGCCCAGTTCGTCGGCGAGCAGCGCGCGGGCCCGGCGCAGTACCGCGAGGGCGTCCGCCTGCCGACCGGTGCGGTACAGGGCGAGGGCGAGCAGCCGCCAGCCCTCCTCGCGCCAGGGGTGGCCGTCCAGGTGGGCGTCGAGGTCGGGGACCGCCTCGGCCGCCCGGCCCGAGTCCACCAGGAGTTCCGCCCGGCGTTCGACGGCACGCAGCCGCAGTTCGGTCAGCCGGGCCCGCTCGCCGCGCGCCCACGGCGCCTCGGCGAACTCGGCGTACGCCGGTCCCCGCCACTGGCCCAGCGCCGCCGCGAGCCGGTCCGGTG
>NZ_JBQOUX010000189.1:0-7774 GCF_052216785.1 Streptomyces sp. JW3
CTCGACGGCTTCATAGCCGAGACCGGACTCGGGCTGGAGCCTCCGTAACCCGTCACCCCACCCTTTCAACCTCAGCGTCAACTACTGCCGTCACAGCACGAGAAGCCCCTGTCAGGCTCCACCTGACAGGGGCTTCTATTTGCTGGAGAAAAATGCCCTGATGCAGTCATCTCACGGCATCTGAGCAAGGCCAGGACTGCACCAAGCTCGCAGCCGCACTACCGGGCACGGTGGGACGCAGCTATCGGAGGCTGTCCCAGTCGATTTCCGGATCCTCGACGACCTCGACCACGGACGGCCGGTCGAGGCGCTGCCCGTTCATGTGACCGGCAACCCAGTTGATGCACTCAGGTCGATTCCCCGAACGCAGTCGACAGAATTCCTCCACCGCAGCCTGAATTCGGGAGACCGGCAGAGTACTGGCCGGGTCATGGAAGAGCGGATACCCAGGATCCGACACAACGCGTGGATCGAAATCAAGAGGTTCGGGATTGTCGGAAACCCAAACAGAATCATAAACCCCTCCCTCTTTAGGGAATTTCTCATCAACGAACCAGACTAGAGCCCCATACCCATGGCGTCGATTGATCGCCACGCGCAGATTACTCGCCGCCACCGGGTCGGTTTCGCTATGCCGTCGATCAGCAATGCAGAACCAGGCATCTTCGCCGGGATAGTAGGAGCCCTCAGCTTCCTCTTCCCCCTGCAAGCCCTCCATGACTTCGGCGACAAGCCGTGACGTCTCGACCGGACTCTCGGCGTAGCGCCACTCACCCTTGAAAA
This sequence comes from Streptomyces sp. JW3, assembly GCF_052216785.1. Lineage (NCBI taxonomy): Bacteria > Bacillati > Actinomycetota > Actinomycetes > Kitasatosporales > Streptomycetaceae > Streptomyces > Streptomyces sp. JW3. The sequence continues at coordinate 784 of NZ_JBQOUX010000189.1, forward strand.
ATACGCTCAGAAACACGGCCCCTCACTTTCCTGATCATCCCCGCGCCCGGCCATGGAGCGTGACGCTCTGCATGCTACCCGCTGCGCCTCTGAACCAGACTGTCATGCTCGAACCTTGGGGAAGGATCGCCGGAACCGCTGACGAGCACGAGAACCTTCCCGTGCACGGTCCGCCAGAATGGTTGATTACGACATCTAGTGACGTTACGCCAGCCTGTCGCATACGCCAAGCAAGCTTGGTCTCCACGTGAGTGATTGACGCATGGGGCCCACTCGCCGGATTCGCTATGTCCGGTGAATCCATGAGGAACTGGTTGATGTCATCCGAAGAGGAAGAGTGCCCGCTCTTGAACGGAGCCCCCACCCTGGACGCGCCCGAGTCGCCGATATTCACGACCTGCCCGACCGTGGGGTCACCACTCGCGCGCGCCGGAAGCCCGTCAGCAACACCACCGACATTGCAGTTGTGAACCAGGACCGGCGTCGCCCCCGCCAGCACATAGTATGTGTGCTACGCCACCCCCCTCTACCTGCTTCTTCGCTGGTCAGGGCGGGTTTTGTGTTCCGCTGGCGTCCGTGGCTGTGCGGGGAGATCCGTGGTTGTTGCCGTCCCTACTGCCGTCAAGGATGCCGATGGCAGGGCGTTCACTGTCAGGCGCCGGGTTCAGCCCGGAGGGTGGCGCGGGTGGTCCGGTAGACGCCTGGCAGGGCTTCATATTTCCAGATGAGACGTCGCCTCCGCCCCTGACCTCACGTCCTTCGTGCAGACGAGGTGCCGACGGACTGCTGCCTCCCCCACACCTCGGGTGGAACCAACAACGGACCTACTATCGTGCGAGCGCCACTGAGATAGCAGATCCACCTCAACTCGTCGCACGCAAATACAGGCTCTCCCCGGGAATCCACCCAGATTTGGACCACATTCCCGCCAGCCCGAGTCGCATCCCACCATTCCCAACTTCTCTGCCTCGGGTCGAACGAGAAGAGGAGGTCCTGCATCGTCCACTCCTCCACTCCGCGATGCAGAGCGTATCGGAGCTCAGCATCACGCCGCTGCTCCGAGATGCCTTCTTCGTTCACCCAGGAAGGGAGAGAGCTTTCCGGGAGCTCATCTACGTCGAAGTCACACGTCATCGAGACCTCAACGCCCGCTCGGACAAGGCTTCTAACACGGCGAGCGAACTCGCCACTCTCGTCCCAGCTATCAACCTCGACATAGATGGCTGCCAACGGGCCTCGCGGCTCCTTGCCGGGACGCGCGTTCGTTCGGTCAAGCTCATTCTCGGAAATCACAGCGCTCTCCCCGACCCAGGAATTATTGCGTCCAAGAGCCCTGGGAACATCTCTGATGGGAGCCCATACAAGTCAGGCCCCTTCCTCGGGTCGTCAATCTGCGGACGCCCTGACGAGAAGATATTCCATTGCCTTCTGCTCATCCCGGAGGGGCGGCGCTGATCAATAGCCATGGAACGCACCTGATTCACGTAGGACGTCGGGACGTCGAAGGCGATGATCTGCCCGCCTGAACCCCGGAATTGCTCCGTATGCGCAATGTCTCCACTCATGTTCAAGTGCAGCATGCCGTCGCCGCTAATCGACACGTTGCCATCTCCATCAACCGAAAGTCGCTGGCTATCCGGGTGATCCGTTTGCAATCGATAGATCGTCGTGTTGCAGTTGTGAACTAGGACCGGTGTGGCCCCAGCCAGCACATAGTACGTGTGCTACGCACCCCACCCCCACCTGCGTTTTCGCAGGTCAGCGGTGGTTTCGTGCTCCGCTGGCGTCCGTGGCCGTGCTCTGACGTCCGCGCTTGTTGCCGTCAGTGCTGCCGTCAGCGGTATAGGCCACTGGTCGAGCTACGGCAGGAGTGCCAGCGCGGGGACGTGGGCGGGCTTGACGACGCTGAAGTGCCGCCGATCGAGGGTGGCTACCCGGTCCACACCGAAGCGCTCGGCCACCGCGATGACCGAGGCGTCGACCCCGCCAAGCGGGAAGTCGGCGTACTGAAGGACCAGCTCACCCATGCGCGTCAGGTCGGTGGGAGTGAGGTGGACCAGCTCGAATGTTCCCCGTGCGACCTCGGCGAGGAACGCCGCTTCGACCTGCGGCCAGCGCTCCAGCAGCCAGCAGACCTCGGTCATGACCGGACTGGGCAGCAGGCGGCGGCCGGTCAGCGACGTCAGCAGGGAGGCGCACTCGGGGTGACGCCGGTCGGCCGCGTTGAACGCCGCAGCCAGGGGTCCGGTGTCCAGGACCGTGGCGATCACGCCGAGTCGCCGAAGCGCTCGCGCATCCGCTCGCGGATGTAGTCGTCGTGCCGTTCAGCCAGATCCTCTGGGCCGTTCACGCTGCCGATCAGGGCCAGCAGCCCGGCCGGAACCGACTCCTCGTCCTCGTTCGCGTCGACCGCCGGCAGCGACTGGACGACCTGGGACAATTCCTCGTCCTGAGTGACGAGCAGGCGCAAGCGTCGCACCTGGGTCGGGGTGAGCCGGTCCACCAGGTGGTGCATGTCCTCGTAGTCGTATGCAGCGGTCACGCCAGCAGTGTAGGACGACCCCGCGGCCTGGGGCAGCTGGATCGGCAGAGGTTCACCCCCGCTGGCGTGGTGTCGGCCACCGCCCTCGGTGAGCCCGCGCGACGCATGTGAAGGGTCGGCCCCCTGGTCGGCCCTTGCCCGCGATCCGGCCGTAGGACGGTCGTAGGCGATAGCTTGCTCCGCCAGGAGCCCGGCTCCGGTCATCCCGGCGATCTTGCCGGTTGCCCCTCCCACAGCCCGGCTACCGAGTCGGCGCGGTGTCTCCAGTAGCACCTGGTCGCGGGAGTAGACGGTGGGGCTTGTCGGCGACGGCGGCCCGCTCAGGCGGGCGGTGTCCGCCTTGAACCTCGTAGAGAAAATCTGAACGCACGCGCCGGGGCCGCCCAGCACAGTGGGGTCAATGGCCCCGCTTGCCGCCGTCCGACTCCAGGGCCTCGACGCGGCCACGAAGGTCGCCAAGCTGCTGGACTGCCTCGGCCAGCGCTCGTTCCAGTGCCTCGACACGCGCCGTCGTCCCGCCGACGTGTGCGGTTGCCTCCGGGCCGTCGCGAGCATCAGTGTCGTCGGCGTCGTGGTCGTGGTGGGCGACGAAGGCGCCTTTGCCGGGGCGGGAGACCGCCCACCCCTCCTGCTTCAGCAGGACCATGGCCTTCTGCACGGTCAGGCTCGACGCCCCGAACTCCCGCATCAACACGGCCTGCGTGGGCAACGCGTCACCCGGCCGCAGCCCGCCGGAGCGGATGCGCTCGCGCAGGGTCTCGGCGATGACCTCGAATGTCAGCGGTACCCCGCTGCCCGTCGGCCTGCGCCCGCGCCGCCCCACCACCACGCCTGGTCACCCCCGCTTTCCACGCCCTCTACCAGCAATATCCGGCCCGTCCAAACCGGGAAACCGGCCCCACACTACCCGCGTCCCGCCACCCAAAGAAAGGAATGAGGAGGGATGCACTTGAATGCGCCCGTGAGGCGATGTTAACGTCACGCACCCGCCGGTGATCACCACCGCGCCCCGCCGACCAAACCCCCACCGGTCCGGCCTCCGCGCCCACCTTCGAGGCGCCCCGTTCCCCTGTGAGCCGATCGCTTCGGCCTGCCCGCGCCGTATCACTTCCGCACTCCCGCCGAAAGGCCCCGTTCCGCATGCCCGCACAGTGCCAACTCCCGTACCCCGCAACCGCTCCAGCCGCCTCGCGTCCATCGTCGGCATTCACGACGTCGACCTTCCCGGCGGAGGCCACCGACACCGTCTCGGCGGCGGCAGGACAGTCGAGGCTGGAGCGCCGCGCCAGGCTCACCGCCAGGCTGGCGAAGCTCGCCGCCACCGGTCACCTCACACCCCTCGCACGACAGATCAGCACGCTCGGCGGGTGCGCGCACCCGATCCGCCTGACCGGGCACCGAACCCGTCTGGACAGCGCGACCGGCGAGATCCTCGACCACTTCGACTCCGGCCGGCTCCCGGCGGGCGAACTGCTGGTCCGCTGCGGCAACCGCCGCGCCACCCGCTGCCCCGCCTGCTCCGCCGTCTACCGCTACGACACCTACCAACTCATCGCCGCCGGACTGCGCGGCGGCAAGACCGTCCCCACCAGCGTCGCCGCCCACCCCCGCGTCTTCGCCACGCTCACCGCACCCGGCTTCGGCCCTGTCCACAACCAGCCCGAGACCGGCAGCTGCCACTGCGGCCACACCCACCCGGACGACGACCCGCTCCTCGGCACCCCGCTCGATCCCGAGCGGTACGACTACGCGGGGGCGGTGCTGTGGAACGCGCACGCCCCGGCCCTGTGGGCACGTTTCACCACACATCTGCGGCGGGAGATCGCGAAGGCGGCGGGGCTGACGCAGCGGGCCCTGCACAACCACGCCACGCTCTCGTACGCCAAGGTCGCCGAGTACCAGAAGCGCGGCCAGGTCCACTTCCATGCCGTCGTCCGCCTCGACGGACCCACCGGTCCCGCCAGTACCCCGCCCGCCTGGGCAACCACCGAGCTCCTCAACCAGGCCGTCCGTGCCGCCACCGCACGCACCCGCGTCCACCACGCAGGTAGGCCCCAGGACGAAGGCCGCAGTGGGGGGTTGGTGTTCCGGTTCGGGCGGCAGATCGATGTCCGGGCGGTCCGCAGCACGGACTTCACCGGAGACGGCCCGGTCACCGAGCGGCACGTCGCCGCCTACATCGCCAAGTACGCCACCAAGGGCGCCGAGACCACCACCGGCACCCTCGACCGCCGACTCCGCCTCCTCGCCGAACTCGCCCAGTACGACATCACCGACCACGCCCGCCGCATGATCCATACAGCCTGGCACCTCGCCACCCAAGCCCAGCACGCCCACCTACGCCTGCGCCAATGGGCCCACATGCTCGGCTTCCGAGGCCACTTCTCCACCCGCACCCGTCACTACTCCACCACCCTCGCCCACCTCCAAGCCGAACGCACCGCTTGGCGAACCAGGCGACCCGACACCCAGACCACCCAGACCCCAGCCCCGGCATCGGCTGAGACGCAGGTCGGCCAGACGGACGGCACTCCGGTCAGTGACCGCGCCGGACACTCCACTGACCTGGCAGCCGGTCACCGACCCGGTCACGGTCATTCCACAGGTCACCGTCCCGGTCACCGCGACATCGCCGCACGGCCCGACGGTTCGGACACCACGCTGGTCATCTCCCACTGGCAGTACGCCGGAACCGGCCTCCTGCCCGAACTCGAACACCTCGCCGACCTCCTGGCCGCGAAACGGCAGACCCGACCCGAGCAACCGACCCGAACCCGACGCTCGGAACGCTCCGGCGACCGCGCCGGTCACCCGGCCGGTCACTCCACCGATCGGCTGACCAGCGCTGTCCGGACGGGGGCCGTCGCGTGACCGCCGGCACGGAACTGCTGACGGTTCCCCAGGTCATGGCCCGCCTCCAGATCGGCCGCTCCGCCGTCTACGACCTCATCCGCACCCACCAGCTCGCCTCCATCACCCTCGGCCGCGCCCGCCGCATCCCCGCTCCCGCGCTCGCCAACCTCATCCGCACCCGACTCGAACAGGAAGCCGCCGCCTGATGACCACGCCCCGCGACACCCCCGTCTCCCGCCGCACCCGGGCCAACGGCGACGGCACCGTCTACCAGCGCAAGGACGGCCGCTGGGAAGCCGCCGGATACGTCCTCGCCCCCGGCAACACCCGTCGCCGGGTCCGCGTCTACGGCTCCACCCGCAAGGACGCCCTGGCCAAGCTCACCGAGAAGATCGCCGCCAGCAACCGCGGCCTCCCCGTCCCCTCCGCACAGGGCAGCGTGGCCGCGTACCTGAAGTACTGGCTGGAGAACGTCGCCCTCCACCACCTCCGCGAAACCACCCACACCCGCTACACCACCTGCGTCAGCCGCTACCTCATCCCCGGTCTCGGCAAAAGGAAGTTGGCCAAACTCACCGCCAAGGACGTCCGCACCTGGCTCAACCAGCTCCGCACCACCTGCCAGTGCTGCACGCGCGGCCTCGACGCCCGGCGCGACCAGCCCCGCTGCTGCGTCGCCGGCCAGTGCTGCCACAAGCTGCTCTCCCCGCTGACGCTCACCTACATCCACTCCGTGCTCAAGTCCGCCCTGGAGCACGCCGTCCGTGAGGAAGAGATCCCGCGCAACGTCGCCCGCAACGTCCGCACCGGCACCCCTCGCCCCCGGCGCTTCGAACCCCTCACCGCCGAAGAAGCCCGGCAGTTCCTCATCACCGCCCAGGACCACCGGCTGCACGCGCTGTTCGAACTCGCCCTCCACACCGGACTCCGCAAGGGCGAACTCCTCGGCCTGCGCTGGGAAGACCTCGACCTCGACACAGGCACCGCCGCCATCCGCCGCACACTTCAGCGAACCGCCGCAGGCGGGCTCACCACACTGCCCACCAAGACGCGAGCCTCCGAGCGCCGCATCGCCCTCCCCACCCGCTGCGTCCAGTCGCTGAAGCTCCACCAAGACCAGCAGCAGCGCGAGCGTGAGGCCGCGGGCATGACGTGGCTGCACTACGGGCACGTGTTCACCACCGCGCAGGGCCGACCGATCGACCCGACCAACCTCACCCGCGCCTTCATCACGCTCCTCCGCAAGGCCGGCCTCCGCCGCATCCGCTTCCACGACTTCCGGCACTCGACCGCCACCCTCCTTCTGGAACAGGGCGTCGAACTCGTCGTCATCAAGGAACTCCTCGGCCACGCCCACATCGGCGTCACCGCCACCGTCTACGCCCACGTACGCATCCGCCTTCAACGCGACGCCATCGACACCCTCAGCACGGCACTCGACGGCCCCACGATCGCCGAAACGGCCAACGGCGACGGCGACGAAGCGCCCCCCTGTGCCGCTCTCGTCCGCTGACGTTGCCGCTGAGGTTGAAAGGGTGGGGTGACGGGTTACGGAGGCTCCAGCCCGAGTCCGGTCTCGGCTATGAAGCCGTCGAG
>NZ_JBQOUX010000018.1:0-26096 GCF_052216785.1 Streptomyces sp. JW3
GTTCCCCGCACCCCTCCAGGGGCGCGGGGAACCGCGCGAGCAACCACCCACTGCCGCGGCGGGAAAAACCCGCGCACCCCCGGCGGGGCGCCGCACGGCAGTACCCCCATTCGGGTACCGCTCGTTGAGCCTTCCGGACGCGACCCCTTCCCGCGCCCGGGAGGAACCCATGAGCACTCAGCCGCCCCTCGCCTCGGGCCCCGCGGGCCCGCACGCCCTGCGGCCGCTGCTCGACGCCGTCCTCGACGCCCTGCACACCGGCACCCGGGCACGCGGCGGCCCGCTCCCCGCCGGCGGCCCCGACGCCGTCGCCGCCCGGATGCGCGCCGCCCTCGGCGACGTACTGCCCGAACACGGCGACCCCGGCGCCCTGCACACCCTCGTCACCGCCCTCGCGGCCGACTCCGCCGACCCCGCCGACCCGCTGTGCGCCGCCCACCTGCACGTCCCGCCGCTGGCCGTCGCCTGCGCCGCCGACCTCGCCGCGAGCGTCCTCAACCCCTCCCTCGACTCCTGGGACCAGGCGCCCGCCGCCGCCGCCCTCGAAGCCGACGTCACCCGCGCCCTCGCCCACGAGACCGGCCACGCCGACGCCCTCGTCACCACCGGCGCCACCGAGTCCAACCAGCTCGCCCTGCTCCTCGCCCGCGAAACCCAGGGACCCGGCACCCGCCTCGTGCACGGCACCAACGCCCACCACTCGCTGCCCCGCGCCGCCTGGCTCCTCGGCCTGCCCGCCCCCGTCCCCGTACCCACCCCCACCGGCACCCTCGACCCCGCCGTCCTGGACGCCACCCTCGCCCGGCTGACCGGCCCCACCGTCGTCACCGCCACCGCCGGCACCACCGACGCCGGCCTCATCGACCCCCTCCCCGAGATCGCCGACATCTGCGCCCACCGCGGCGCCCGCCTCCACGTCGACGCGGCCTACGGCGGCGGCCTGCTCTTCAGCGACCACCACCGGGCCCGGCTCACCGGCCTCGACCGGGCCCACACCACCGCCCTCGACCTGCACAAACTCGGCTGGCAGCCGATCGCCGCCGGCCTCCTCACCCTCCGCGACCCCACCGACCGCACCGCCCTGGACCAGCGCGCCGACTACCTCAACGCCGACGACGACACCGACGCCGGCCTGCCCGACCTCCTCGGCCGCTCCCTGCGCACCACCCGCCGCCCCGACATCCTCAAGATCGCCGTCACTCTCAGAACCCTCGGCCGCACCGGCCTCGGCGCCCTCGTCGACACCGTCTGCGCCCGCGCCCAGGACCTCGCCCGCCTCGTCGCGGAACACCCCGCCCTCGACCTGTGGGCACCGCCCACCCTCAGCACCGTCCTCTTCCGCCCCACCGGCGCCCCCGACCCCACCGTCGCCGCCGTCCGCCGCACCCTGCTCACCGAAGGCCGCGCCGTCCTCGGCCGCGCCCGCCCCGACGGCCGGCTCTGGCTCAAGGCCACCCTCCTCAACCCCCGCACCCGCCCCGAAGACCTCACGGCCCTGCTCACCCTCGTGGAAGGACACACCCCCCGATGAACACCACCCCACCGCCGCACGACCTGGTCGGCATCGGCATCGGCCCCTTCAACCTCTCCCTGGCCGCCCTCGCCCACCCCCTCACCGGCCTCGACGCCGTCTTCTACGACCAGCGCCCCGCCTTCCACTGGCACCCCGGCCTGCTCATCGACGGCGCCCGCCTCCAGGTCCCCTTCCTGGCCGACCTCGTCACCCTCGCCGACCCCACCAGCGACTGGAGCTTCCTCAACTACCTCAAGGCCCGCGAACGGCTCTACCCGTTCTACTTCGCCGAGCGCTTCCACATCCAGCGCACCGAGTACGACGCCTACTGCCGCTGGGTCTGCGAGAACCTCCCCGCCCTCCACTTCGGCCACCAGGTCGACGCCGTCCGCTTCAACCCCGAACACGGCTGCTTCGAAGTCGACTACACCCACCTCGGCCCGGACGGCGAAGCCCAGGCCGTCGGCCGCACCCACACCAAGAACCTAGTCGTCGGCATCGGCACCGAGCCCCACGTCCCCGACCCGCTCAAACCCCTCGTCGACACCCCCGGCGTCCCCGTCATCCACGCCGCCGACTACCTCGACCACCGCACCGGCCTGCTCGCCGCCGGCCACGTCACCGTCGTCGGCACCGGCCAGTCCGGCGCCGAGATCTTCCTCGACCTGCTCCGCAACCGCCCGGCCGGCCGCGAACGCCTGCACTGGCTCGGCCGCACCGAGGCCCTCGCCCCCATGGAGTACTCCAAACTCGGCCTGGAACACTTCACCCCCGACTACACCCACTACTTCCACGCCCTGCCCGAGAACGTCCGCGACCGCCTCGTCCCCGCCCAGTGGCAACTCCACAAAGCGGTCGACGCCGACACCCTCGCCGCCCTCCACGACGAGCTCTACCGCCGCTCCCTGGACGGCGGCTGGCCCGACGCCGTCCTCACCCCCGGCGTGCACGTCCGCACCGCCGGCCGGGTCGCCACCACCAAGGTCGAACTCCACCTCGAACACCCCGAGCAGAACACCCGCTCCCGCCTCACCACCGACGCCGTCGTCCTCGCCACCGGCTACCGCGAACGCCCCCTGGACCGCCTCCTCGCCGGCCTCGACCCCTACCTGCGCCGCGACAACGCCAACCGCCCCCGCGTCGACGAACGCTTCCGCCTCCTCCTCGACCCCACCGTCACCACCACCGGCTGCCACCTCTACGTCCAGAACGCCGAGACCCACACCCACGGCGTCGGCGCCCCCGACCTCGGCCTCGCCGCCTGGCGCAGCGCCACCATCCTCAACACCCTCACCGGCACCGAGCCCTACCCCCTGCCCCGCCGCACCGCCTTCACCACCTTCGGCCTGGAACAGCGCCGGCCCCAGATCCCGTCCGCCCGCGAGGCGAGCCGGCTCACCCCGCTCACGGACCGGATCTGAGGCCAGCACACCACCAGCCCGGCAGACCTAGAACACCGGCGTACCGTCCCGCGTCAGCCGCCAGTCCACCGACGCGAAGTCCGCCGGATCCAGCACCCCCTTCGCCGTCACCCACTCGGCGATCCGGGTACGGATCTCCGTCGACTCCGACCACACCTCCTCGGCCGACGCCACATGCGGGAACGCGCCACCACCGTTGGCCCGGTAGTTGTTCACCGCCAGCACGAACCGCTGCGCGTCGTCCAGCGCCGCCCCGCCGTACGTCAGGTTCTTGATCCGCGAACCCGCCGGCTGCGCGACATCGATCTCGTACGCCAGCCCGGAGACGTAGTCGTAGTTGTAGTCCGGCCGGCCGCCCGCGTTGGTCAGCTGCTCCACGTCCACCGCCGCACCCGCCGCGGTCTGCGTGTAGTACTCCGCCGAGTACTCCAGGTACGCCCGCACCTGAGCGCCCGTCAGCACCTTCGCCACCAGCGTGTTGTCGTACACGTACAGACTCGACAGGTCCCGGATCGTCACCTCGCCCGCCGGAATCTGAGACGTCCGCGAGAACGGCGACGCCTGCGCGAGCACCGGCAGCGCCGCGTACGCCGTCCCCGCCAGCGCCGCCTTGACCACGTCCTCCTGCACCTTGGTGATCAGATCGATGATCGGCGCGTCCTTGTACCGCGCGTCCACCGTGGTCAGCGTCTCGGTCGCGGTGCCGACCACCTGGTTGACGTACTCCACCACCAGCGCGTGCTCGTCCTTCAGCAACCGGGTGATCCGCGGATCGTCGGCCACCGTGCCGGAGTCCCGCAGCGACGCCTTGACGGACTCCACCCGCCAACGGCCCTTCTCGTACGCCAGCTCGAAGTCGAACAGGCTCAGCCGCTCCGCGTAGCACAGCGGCTCCGACAGCACGACCTCCTTGCCGGTCGCCTCGTTGACCACCCGCTGCTCCGCGATCTCCACATGCGCGTGCCCGACCAGGATCGCGTCCACTCCGGGCACCTGCCTGGCGATGTTCGCCGCCGCGTTCTCCACGTACGGCAGCTGATCACCGTAGGAGGACGTGCCCGAAGCCCCCGAGTGCGCCGAGATCACCACCACGTCCGCGCCCATCGACCGCAGCTTCGGCACCCACTTCGCCGCCTGCTCCTCAAGACCCGGGAACGCCAGCTTGCCCTGCACATACGCCTTGTCCCAGATCGCGATCCCGGGGTTGGTCAGCCCCAGCACCGCCACCTTCACCGGCGGCGCCCCCTTCACCCGGAACGTCTTCATGAAATACGGCGGAAAAGCCGGCTTCAGCGTCTTCGCGTCCACCGCGTTCGCACCCAGCAGCGGAAAATCGCACTGCTCCTCGAACTTGCGCAGCGTCTCGATGCCGTAATTGAACTCGTGATTGCCCAGCGCCACCGCGTCATAACCGATCGCGTTCATCGCCTGCGCCATCGGATGCACCGGACCGCCCTTGGCGGTGATCGGGTCCACCTTCGCGTAGTAATACGTCAGCGGCGTGCCCTGAATCGTGTCACCCGCGTCCAGCAGCAGGGTGTTCTCCCGACCCTTCTCCTCGCGCACCTGGTTCACCAGCGTCGAGATCCGCGCCAGCCCCTGCGCGTTGCCCGCCGAGTCGGTGTACTCGGCGTCCTTGAAGTAGTCCCAGTTGAAGACGTGCCCGTGCAGATCGGTCGACCCCATCACGGTGAACGAGTACCGCTTCGGCTTCTTGCCGCCCCGGCCCGCGGGTGCCGCCTCGGCCGCCGGCGCCGCCGCACCGGCCAGCGCCACCCCCGCCCCCGTCACGGCGGACCTCTTCAGAAACTTCCGGCGGTTCAACGGCATGCTGACTCTCCTAGACGACGGGTGCCACGATCCACGTGGACAACGCGCGTAGATTGTGGCCGCTCAAGGCGGCCGGGAACAGACCCCGCAGGTTTCGATCCGGTGACTCGCAGGGGCCGGCCGGCGGACAGCGGTGACAGAGTGGGACGTATGACCACGCCGCCCGCACCGCACGGCACCCCCGACGTCCCGCTCATCTCGGTCACCGGCGAAGCCCGCCTCGACGTCGAACCCGAACTCGCCCGCATCGGCGTCACCGTGGGCGCCCGGGGCCGCGACCGCCGCACCGCCCTCGACGACCTCACCCGCCGCAACACCACCGCCCTCGACCTCCTCAAGTCCTACGGCGACGCGGTCGAACACCTGGAGACCGGCGCCTTCTCCCTCACCCCCGAACTCACCCGGCACGGCCGCGGCGAACGCGTCCGCACCTACCACGGCACCGTCCACCTCACCGCCGAACTCACCGACTTCACCGCCCTCGGCGAACTCACCACCCGCCTCGCCGACCTCGACCTCACCCGCGTCGACGGCCCCCGCTGGGCCCTGCGCCCCGACTCGCCGGCCCACCGCCGGGCCCGCGAACAGGCGGTGCGCGAAGCCGTACAGCGCGCCCGCGAATACGCCGACGCGCTCGGCACCACCCTCGACGCCCTGGTCGAACTCGCCGACCACGGCACCGAGGAGATCCGGTCCGCCGCGTTCGGACCCGGCCGGATGCGGCGCCTGTCCATGGCCGCGGCCGCCGAGGAGGAGCCGGCGGCCCCGCTCGACCTCGAACCGCAGCGCCAGCACGTGCACGCCGCCGTCGACGCCCGCTTCACCATGCGCCCGCCCACTCTCTGAGCGCACGCTGATAAACGTAAAAATGCTTGTCTGAATGCTCATCGGAGCGGCCTGCCGCACAATTCAGCACTTGTCAAAAAGGCTTCACCCAGTGGCCGTTGCGCAGTCATACACAGCCAATTCGCTACCCGCCGGTAAGTCATAAGCTCGAAACATGCGCCGAGCGAAAATCGTCTGCACCCTGGGACCCGCCACCGACTCCTACGACCAGATCAAGGCACTGGTCGGGGCCGGCATGGACATCGCCCGCTTCAACCTCAGCCACGGCGGCCACGCCGAACACGAGGAGCGGTACCGGCGGGTCCGCAAGGCATCCGACGAGACCGGCCGCAGCGTCGGCCTCCTCGCCGACCTCCAGGGCCCCAAGATCCGCCTCGGCACCTTCACCGAAGGACCCGTACTCCTCGAACGCGACGACACCTTCACCATCACCGTCGAGGACGGCGCCCAGGGCGACCGCACCGGCTGCGGCACCACCTACGCCGGCCTCGCCGCCGACGTCACCCCCGGCGAACGCGTCCTCGTCGACGACGGCAAGGTCTGCCTCCAGGTCACCGCCGTCGACGGACCCCGGGTCCGCACCCGCGTCGTCGAAGGCGGCATGGTCTCCGACCACAAGGGCCTCAACCTCCCCGGCGTCGCCGTCTCCGTCCCCGCCCTCGCCAAGAAGGACGAGGACGACCTGCGCTGGGCGCTGCGCACCGGCTTCGACGTCATCGCCCTCTCCTTCGTGCGCAGCGGCCGCGACATCCGCGCCGTCCACCGCATCATGGACGAGGAGGGCCGCCGCCTCCCCGTCATCGCCAAGGTCGAGAAACCCCAGGCGGTGGACGACCTCGACGGCATCGTCGCCGCGTTCGACGGCATCATGGTGGCCCGCGGCGACCTCGGCGTCGAAATGCCGCTGGAACAGGTCCCGATCGTCCAAAAACGCGCCGTCGCACTCGCCAAGCGCAACGCCAAACCGGTCATCGTCGCCACCCAGATGCTCGACTCGATGATCGACAACTCCCGGCCCACCCGCGCCGAGGCGTCCGACGTCGCCAACGCGGTCCTCGACGGCACGGACGCGGTGATGCTCTCCGGCGAGACCAGCGTCGGCAAACACCCCGTCGAGACGGTCCGCACGATGTCCCGCATCGTCGAGGCGGCCGAGGAGGACCTCCTCGCCGGCGGCCTCCCCCCGCTCACCGACCACACCAAGCCCCGCACCCAGGGCGGCGCGGTGGCCCGCGCGGCAGCCGAGATCGGCGACTTCCTCGGCGCCCGCTTCCTGGTCGCCTTCACCCAGTCCGGCGACACGGCCCGCCGCCTGTCCCGCTACCACTCACCCATCCCCCTCCTCGCCTTCACCCCCGAACCGGCCACCCGCTCCCAGCTGAACCTCACCTGGGGCGTGGAAACCTTCCTCGGCCCGCACGTCGACTCCACCGACGCGATGGTCGCCCAGGTCGACGAACTCCTGCTCCGCTACGGCCGCTGCGCGCAGGGCGACGTGGTCATCATCACGGCGGGCTCCCCGCCCGGGGTCTCGGGGACGACGAACATGGTCCGGGTGCACCGGATCGGCGAGGAGTAGCACGCCGGGTCAGTACTTCGGCCCGACGTGCAGATCCATGAGGGTTACGGAGGCTTTGCGGGCTACGGAGATGTTGAACGGGTCGCTGCCGCGAGCGAGGGTGGTCCACTCGACGCCAACCTTGTCGAGGGTGTGGGTGAAGAGCTTCCGGATGTCGTCCGACTTGTTGGCGAAGAAGTATCGGGGGTACTCATAGCGCTTGCGTTCACCGCCGACGAGGCGGGTTGTCCAGTTGGTGATCCGGCAGCCGTCGGAGTGGATGAGCCCGCGGACGAACTCCCAGGGGTGGGTGTCGACGATCGTCTGCTGCCAGGGTTCAAGCGCGATCCTGCGCTCGTGCTTCTTTCCCGGGCCGTGCTGTGGGAAGAGGCAGTGCAGGTGCTTCGAGTAGACCTTCACGTTGTGGCAGCCGGTCCTGCTCACACGGCAGACGGAGTTGTCCGGAAACACCGCGCGCATCGCTTGCTCGCAGGCTTCCATGAGGCCGGGCCATGAGTCCGTACAGGCGATCATGAGGTTCGGCACTCGGTGCGCGGAGTAGTGGCTGATGTGCCCGTCGCCGAGATACAGGCCGAGCAGATAGCTGTAGGCCGGCTCGTCCAGATCCCGCCCGTCGCACCGTGGGCAGGCGGGATCGTGCCTGCCCGGGCATTCGCCCCGCTTGGCGCGGTCCAGGTGCTTCCAGTAGCCGACCGTGCCCAGCGGAACATGCAGTTCCCGTGCGACGGCAGCGTTCGCGACACCATCGCGGAGCATCGTGAGGGCTTTCTGCCGCACTTCAACACCGTGGAAGTTCATGTGACCACGGTGTGTCACGCGAAGTGGTGCCGAGTGCAGAAAAGCGGAAGATCACGCGAATGTGATCTTCCGCTTTCTTGTGAGTGCCCGGTGTGGGATTCGAACCCACATGCCCAAAGGGCACGGCATTTTGAGTGCCGCGAGTCTGACCAGTTCCTCCAACCGGGCAAGCCAGGGGATCGTGCAGAAGTGTACCGGGTCATCATCCTCTGGCGCCTCTAGGTAGGCTGCTAAGGCAGCAGTACCTGCCCGGCCCGTAACAAGGAGCCCACGTGACCGCCCCCGAGTCGCCCCAGCCCGCCGACGTGACCGATGACGACAAGTCGCACGTGCCCCCGCTGACGACCCGTGTCGTCATCGCCGAGGACGAGGCGCTCATCCGGCTGGATCTCAAAGAGATGCTGGAGGAGGAGGGGTACTCCGTCGTCGGCGAGGCCGGGGACGGTGAGCAGGCCGTCGAGCTGGCCCGCGAGCACCGCCCCGACCTGGTGATCCTCGACGTGAAGATGCCCAAGCTGGACGGCATCTCGGCGGCCGAGAAGATCGCCGGCGAGAGCATCGCCCCGGTCCTGATGCTGACCGCGTTCTCGCAGCGCGACCTGGTGGAGCGGGCCCGGGACGCGGGTGCGATGGCGTACCTCGTGAAGCCCTTCAGCAAGAGTGACGTCGTACCGGCGATCGAGATGGCCGTCTCGCGGTTCACGGAGCTGAAGGCGCTGGAGAAGGAGGTCGCCGACCTCTCCCTGCGGCTGGAGACGCGCAAGCTGGTGGACCGGGCGAAGTCGGTGCTCCAGACCGAGTACGGGCTGACCGAGCCGGCCGCGTTCCGGTGGATCCAGAAGACGTCGATGGACCGGCGGATGTCGATGCAGCAGGTCGCCCAGGCGGTCATCGACGACGCCGCGGAGAAGAAGGCGCCCAAGGACAAGGGCTGAGCCCCGTAACGCATGAGTGAGGCCCGCGTCCCGGAGGGGGACGCGGGCCTCAGCCGTGCCGTGTCGTGCCCGGTCAGTCTTCGCCGAGGTACGCCTTGCGGACCGACTCGTCGTGCAGCAGATCCTGCCCGGTGCCGGACAGCACGATGGAGCCGACCTCCATGACATGTCCGTGGTCGGCGAGGGACAGCGCCGCCTGGGCGTTCTGCTCGACCAGCAGGATCGTCGTGCCCTGGGACTTCAGCTCGGCGATGGTCGCCATGATCTTCTGCATCATGATCGGGGAGAGGCCCATGGAGGGCTCGTCGAGCATGAGCAGCTTGGGCTGGGACATCAGGGCGCGGCCCATGGCCAGCATCTGCTGCTCGCCGCCGGACAGGGTGCCCGCGGCCTGCTTGCGCCGTTCGCCCAGGATGGGGAAGAGGTCGTAGGCGCGCTGGATGTCCTTGTCGATGCCCGCCCGGTCGCTGCGCAGGAACGCGCCGAGGCGCAGGTTGTCCTCGATGGTCATGCGGGGGAAGATGTGCCGGCCCTCGGGGGAGTGGGCGAGGCCGAGGGAGACGATCTGGTGGGCGGGGGTCTTCTTCAGCGATCTGCCGTTGAAGCGGATCTGGCCGCCGACCGGTTTGAGCAGCCCGGACAGGGTGCGCAGGGTGGTGGTCTTGCCGGCGCCGTTGGTGCCGATGAGGGTGACCACCTCGCCGGCGTCCACGGTGAAGGAGATGCCCTTGACGGCCTCGATCTTGCCGTAGGCGACGCGGAGGTCCTCGACCTCCAGGAGTGCGGTCATCGGTCGTTCTCCTTCGGGGCGTGGGCCTCGGCGGCCTCCACCTCGGCCGCCTCGGCCGCGCCGGGGTCGTTCTCCAGCGGTTCGCCGAGGTAGGCGGCGATGACGCGTTCGTCGCCCTGGACGGTGGCGCTGTCGCCCTCGACGAGTTTCTCGCCCTGGACCAGGACGGCGACGCGGTCGCAGAGGTTGAAGATGAACCGCATGTCGTGCTCGATGACGAGGACGGCGATGCCCTGGTCGCGGATGGCGAAGACGAGTTCCTCGGTGGCGCGGGTCTCCTGCGGGTTCATGCCGGCGGTGGGTTCGTCGAGGAGGAGCAGGCCGGGTTCGCTGGCGAGGGCGCGGGCGATCTCCAGTTTGCGCTGTTCGCCGTACGGCAGGTTCCGTGCCAGGTGGTCGGCCTTCGCGTCCAGGCCGACGAACTCCAGGAGTTCCATGGCGCGTGCGCGGGAGGCGGCCTCCGCCTTGTGGAAGCCGGGGCCGCGCAGGACGGCGGACCAGAAGCCTTCCTTGGTGCGGGTGTGGCGGCCGACGAGGACGTTTTCCAGGACGGTCATGTTGGCGAAGAGCCGGATGTTCTGGAAGGTGCGGGCGATGCCGGCGGCGGTGACCTTGAAGGACTTGGGCGGCAGGACCTTGTCCTTGTAGCGGACCTCGCCCTCGGTGGGGATGTAGAGGCCGGTGAGGCAGTTGAAGAAGGTGGTCTTGCCGGCGCCGTTGGGGCCGATGAGTCCGACGATCTCGCCGCTGCGGACGGTGAGGTCGACGTCGCGTACGGCGGTGAGGCCGCCGAAGCGCATGGTGACGCCGCGGGCGTCGAGGACGGTCTGGCCGACGGGGGTGTCGGTGGTGTCGGTGCTGGTGGTCATGGTGGTCAGGCCCCTGTCTTGCCGAGGGCCGCGGGCGCTTCGGCCTCTTCGTGGAATTCGAGTTGCCGGCGGCGGTTGGGGATGAGGCCCTCGGGGCGGAAGCGCATCAGCAGGACGAGCGCGAGTCCGAAGGCGAAGAGCTGGTAGTCGCCGAGGAACTGGAGCTTGTTCGGGATGAGGAAGAGCAGTGCGGCGCCGAGCAGGGGTCCGCCGATGGTGCCCATGCCGCCGAGGACGACGGCGGCGAGCAGGAAGGCGGAGTTGGGCGGGGTGGTGCCGGCGAAGAGGTACTGCTCGGGGGTGACGGTGTAGGTCACGTGGGCCTGGACGGTGCCGGCCAGGCCGGCCAGGGTGGCGCCGACGGCGAAGGCGATGAGTTTGACCCGGAAGCCGTTGATGCCCATGGCCAGGGCGGCGGTCTCGTCCTCGCGGATGGCGACCCAGGCGCGGCCGATGCGGGAGTCGCCGCTGCGCCGGAAGACGAGGACGACGACGGCCGTGATGATCAGCATCAGGAAGAAGTAGTTGGCGAACCGGCCGATGGTGACGCCGGCGATGTCGTGCTGGGCGCCGAGGTCGAAGCCGAGGATCTTGAGGTCGGGGATGCCGGCGATGCCGTTGGAGCCGTTGGTGACGTCGGGTCCCGAGGTGCCGTCGAGGTTGTTGGCGGTGATGCGGAAGATCTCGCCGAAGCCGAGGGTGACGATGGCCAGGTAGTCGCCGCGCAGCCGCAGGGTGGGGGCGCCGATGAGGACGCCGAAGACCAGGGAGGCGGCGGCGCCGACCAGGACGGCGGCCCAGAACGGGAAGTGCACGTCGAAGGGCGAGGTGGGGGAGCCGGAGACCAGGGAGGCGGCGTAGGCGCCGACGCCGAGGAAGGCGACGTAGCCGAGGTCGAGGAGGCCGGCCAGGCCGACGACGATGTTCAGGCCCAGGGCGACGGTGGCGAAGATGAGGATGTAGACGCCGATGGTGGCGTACTGGTCGTCGGTCTGGGTGAAGGGGAAGAGGGCCGCGGCGAGGAAGGCGCCGAAGACGGTGACGTTCTGGTGCCGGGCGGTGATCTCGGAGATGCGGGGGATGAGGCCGGACCGGTGCAGGGCGGCGAAGCCGAATCCGGCGGTGATCAGGAAGCCGACGAAGAGTTCGTCGTACTCGGTGCCGATGCCGTAGGTGAAGACGGTGAGGGCGACGGCGAGGACGGCGACGATGATGAGGATCTCGGCCCAGGAGGGCATGGGGCGCAGTGGGCGGGGGGCGTCGGTGGCGAAGGCCGCTTTGACGGTCTGCCATTTCTGCGCGGTGTGGTGGCGGAACTTCTCCCAGCCGGTGTCGTCGGGGTCGGCGGGGTCGGGCGCGGGCCGTTCGAAGGGGAGGGCGAGGGCGCCGAGGAAGGCTATGAGGGTGACCGCCGCGGCGAGGTAGCCGCCGGGTTCGAGGTTGACGACGCCGCCGAGCTGGGCGGCGATGGCGATGACGGTGTACCAGGTGGTGGCGAAGGCGGCGAGGGCGGCGAACTTGAGGGCCGCGTCGGCGCCGGCCGGGGTGAGCCAGCGCAGGCCCTGGACGCCGTAGGAGGCGGCGCCGAGCAGGGTGGTGAGGGCGCCGGCGATGAGGACGAGGACCTGGAGGCCGCCGGGGTAGCCGTAGACGGTGAGGTCGCCGGGGAATTCGTCGGTCCAGGTCCAGGCCAGGAAGGCGGAGGCGATGGTGAGGAGGCCGCCGCCGGTGGCGAGGGCGCGTCCGATGGCCGGCGGGATGCCGACGAGGCCGGTGGTGCTGCCCGAGATCGGGGTGTCCGGGGTCTTCGGGGTGGTGGTCTGTGTGGTCATCGGGGTCACGCCCTGTCCGCGACGCGTTCGCCGAGCAGGCCTTGTGGCCTGAGCAGCAGTACGAGGATGAGGAGGATGAAGGCCCAGACGTCGGCCCAGGACTGGCTGCCGAACTTGTCCAGGCCGGGGACGTCGGCGATGTAGGCGGTGGCGAGGGTTTCGGCGACGCCGAGGACGACGCCGCCGATCATGGCGCCGTAGATGTTGCCGATGCCGCCGAGGACGGCGGCGGTGAACGCCTTGAGGCCGAGGATGAAGCCCATCCGGAAGTCGATCTGGCCGTACTTGAGGCCGTTGGCGACGCCTCCGACGGCGGCGAAGAGCGCGCCGAGGGCGAACGCGATGACGATGATGCGGTCGGTGTTGACGCCCATCAGCTTGGCGGTGTCCGGGTCCTGGGCGGTGGCCTGCATGCCGCGTCCGGTGCGGGTGCGCATCACGAAGTAGGCGAGCAGGGCCATGCTGACCGGGGCGGCGATGAGCAGGAAGATGTCGCCGGTCTGGATGGTGACGTCGCCGATGTGGAAGGGGCCGCCCTCGATCTGCGGGAAGGTCCGGGCGGACTTGGCTTCCGGGTACCAGGCCCATATCGCCTGCTGGAGGGCGAGGGAGAGGCCGATGGCGGTGATGAGGGGGGCGAGCCGGGGGGCGCCGCGCAGCGGGCGGTAGGCGAAGCGTTCGGCTCCGACGGCGACGGTGACGGCGACGATCATGGCGCCGATCAGCATCAGCGGCAGGGCGATCCACATGGAGGTGCCGTCGGGCAGGATGTAGACGTAGACCGTGAGTGCGCCGAAGGCGCCGGTCATGAAGATCTCGCCGTGGGCGAAGTTGATGAGCTGGACAATGCCGTAGACCATGGTGTAGCCGATGGCGACCAGCCCGTACATGGATCCCAGTAGCAGGCCGTTGACCAGCTGCTGCGGCAGTTCGTTCACCGCATGTCCTCCGAGACGTTCGGATGTTCGACGGATGTGGGCCGGATGCGTGAGCGCGCGGGGCGCTTGTGGAACAGCGCCCCGCGCGGCTCGTGGCAGGTGCGGGTGGGGTCAGCCGGTGTAGGTACCGGACTTGACGGCCTCGAAGGCTCCGTTCTCGACGGAGTAGACGGTGAGCTGCTTGTTGGTGGCGTCACCGAACTCGTCGAAGGAGACCTTGCCGGTCACACCGTCGAAGGAGACGTTCTGCATGGCCTCGGTGACCTTGGCGCGGGCGTCGTCGGGGAGCTTGCCGTCGTTGTCCTCGACGACCTTCTTGACGGCCTCGATGATGGCCCAGCCGGAGTCGTAGGAGTAGCCGCCGTAGGCCGCGTAATCCTCCGTGTAGCCGGCCGCCTTGTAGTCGGCGACGAACTTCTTGGCGGAGTCGAGGGTTTCGACGGGGGCGCCGACGGAGGTGGCGAGGTCGCCGTCGCTGCCGGCGCCGGCCAGCTTGATGAAGGTGTCGTCCTTGATGCCGTCGCCGCCGACCAGCGGGATCTTCGCGCCGGCTTCCTTGATCTGCTTGCTGAGCGGGCCGGCCTGCGGGTACTCGCCGCCGTAGTAGACGACGTCGGCGCCGGAGTTCTTGACCTTGGTGGCGACCGAGGAGAAGTCCTTGGTGTCCGGGTTGATGTGTTCGGTGCCGACGACCTTGCCGCCGAGCTTCTTGAACTCCTCGGTGAAGGTGGCGGCCAGGCCGGCGCCGTAGGTCTTCTTGTCGTCGATGACGAAGACCTTCTTCTTCTTGGCGTCGTTGTAGACGTACTGCGCGGCGAACGGGCCCTGGATGGCGTCGGTGGTCGCGGTGCGGAAGTACGACTTGTAGGTGCGGACCTTCTTGGTGCGCCAGTCCGGGCCCTGGGTGAGGGAGGGGCCGGTGTTGGCCGGGGAGACCTCGACGAGTTTCGCGGTGTCGAAGACCTTCTGCATGGACTCGCCGACGGAGGAGTTCAGCGGGCCGACGACGCCGAGGACGTCCTTGTTGGCGACGAACTTTGAGGCGTTCTGCTGGCCGACGGAGGGCTGGCCCTGGTCGTCGGTCGCCTCGATCTTGAAGGTGACGCCGTCGACGTACTTCTGCTTGTTGGCCGTCTTGACGGCGAGGTCCACGGAGTTCTTGATGCCCAGGCCCAGCGCGGACAGGTCGCCGGTCAGCGGGGCGTCGACGCCGATGACGACGGTGGTGCCGTCGCCGCCGGAGTCCGAGCCGCCGTCGTCGTCACGCGAGCCGCAGGCGGTGAGGGTGAGCGCTCCCGCCGCCAGAGCGGCGGTGATGGCGATGAGCGAACGTTGACGCACGGTCAGTCCTTTCCCTGGCACGGCCGCTTCCCCGTGGAGACGGCCGAGTCGAGCGCTGGGCCGAATTGACTTTCGGATGGCGCGGTGACTGGCCGTGACTCTAGGCGGGTGCGGGGAACGTGGAGGAGAGTCTGACGGAGGCTGTGACTCTCTTGTTATGACATCGCGTAATGCAGAGCGGTGCCGGATGGGAAGAACGGTGGAATTCTGGCTGATTCGCCCGGTCCACATGCTGAGAACGTGCAGGACCGGTGAGGCGTGAACAGGCGTCTGAGGTGTTTTGGTGATTACCGGGAATCGTTGCCGCAGGCGTCTTGAAGTGCCTCGGAGAGATGCTCGGCATAGCGCGGTCCCAGGATGAAACTGTGGGTCTCCATTGCGCGCACATTACGCAGTGTTACATCCAGGAAAGGGAATCCGGCATTCCGCGGTACTTTCTCGCATTCCGTCACGCGAAACGTGACGGTGATCTTGCGGGTGGAATGCGACTTTGTCTGGAAAGGTGCCCGGGGGGACGACGAGACCGAAAGACCGGCGTTGGGCTGGGCCACCCGCGTCACGGTGACGGCCGGACCGGACCGCACGGTCAGGGCCAGCGTGAAGCTGAAGCCGCTGGTCGGGGCGGTGCCGCTGGTCGGTGCCGGGCTCAGGTAGACGAGGTCGACCGTCTGGGAGGGGTAGGGCGGCGGGGGAGCGGGCCGCGGCCGTGGCCGGGTCGCGTACAGGGAGCCGCCGACCGTCAGGAGAGCGAGGGCCAGGGCGGTCGCGAGGGCGGTGCGGCGGTGTGCGGCGTAGCGGCGCGTGAGGGTTTCGAGACGCGGGGCGAGCGGGCGAGGGGCCGACGGGGTGTCCCGGATCCGGGTGTTCTCGCCCGGTTCGACGGGGCCGGCGCCGCTCACCGCTCCCACGGGCCCTCGGCGGGGCCGCCGTCGCGGTACCGCGCGGCGCACTCCGTACGCGATCGGCGGTCGATGAACTCCGCGGCGGCGTCGGCGCCTTGGTCCGCGCGGACGACGCGGGCGGCGGCCACGACCGCGCGCAGGATGTCGTACTGCCGGTTGGACAGTCCCATCGACTGGTAGTCGCCGTAGGTGTCGCCGTCCAGCACCTTCCGGGACCAGTGGCTGACGACTCGCGCGCACAGGCCGGCGGCGGCGGTGGCGGGCGTGCCGGGTGCGGCGGGTGAACGGGAGGCGGCGCTGTCGGAGTCGGTGCCGCAGCCGGCTGTCAGTGGGGCCGCCGTCAGCACCAGGGCCAGTACGGCGGCCCGTGCCGCTGCCCGTGCCACCGCCGCTACGGGCGGCGGTACGGGCGTCTGTACGAGCAGTGGTACGGGCGTCGTCGGCCCGCGCGGGCGTCGGAGACCCGCCTCCTTCGCCGCCCCCGGCCAGGGAGCTCCACCCCGTCCCATGCCCCGACGCTAGGACGCCGGGCAGCCCGGGGCAATGGGCCGGGCGTCAGCCGCTCGCGCCCGCCCGCGCGGCGTCCCCCGGGTTCACGTCGCGCAGCAGACAGGTCAGCCGGGCACTGCACACCCGCCGGCCCTCCTCGTCACTGATCACGATCTCGTACGTCGCCGTCGACCGCCCCCGGTGCAGCGGCGTGGCCACGCCGGTGACCAGGCCGGAGCGGGCGCCGCGGTGGTGGGTGCAGTTCAGGTCGACGCCGACGGCGATCTTGGAGCTGCCGCCGTGCAGCATCGAGCCGACCGAGCCCAGCGTCTCGGCCAGCACCGCGGAGGCGCCGCCGTGCAGCAGCCCGTACGGCTGGGTGTTGCCCTCCACGGGCATGGTGCCGACGACCTTCTCCGCCGACGCCTCCAGGATCTGGACGCCCATCCGGGTGCCGAGGTGCCCGGCGGAGAACAGGGCGGGCAGGTCGACGCCGAGCGCGGCGTACTCGTCGATGACCTCCTGCGGGAACTTCACGTGCTGCTGCTCGCCCATGGGCCGGCTCCGTCCGTTCGTACGTCCTGGTGGTTCTTCCGGTGGCTGTCCGCCGCGGCTGAGCGGATGCTCAGCCGGTGGCCGATTGTTCCAGACGGACGACGACGGACTTGCTGGCCGGGGTGTTGCTGGTGTCCGCGGTGGCGTCCAGCGGCACCAGGACGTTGGTCTCCGGGTAGTACGCCGCCGCGCAGCCCCGGGCGGTCGGGTAGTGCACGACGCGGAAACCGGGCGCCCGGCGCTCCGCACCGTCCTTCCACTCGCCGACCAGGTCGACGTAGGAGCCGTCCCGGACGCCCAGCTCGCGGGCGTCCTCGGGGTTGACCAGGACCACCCGGCGGCCGTTCCTGATCCCCCGGTAGCGGTCGTCGAGGCCGTAGATCGTGGTGTTGTACTGGTCGTGCGAGCGCAGCGTCTGAAGGAGCAGCCGGCCCTTCGGCAGCTCGGGGAACTCCACCGGCGCGGCGGTGAAGTTGGCCTTGCCGGTGGCGGTCGGGAAGCGCCGCTCGTCGCGCGGGGCGTGCGGCAGGGCGAAGCCGCCGGGGCGGGCCACGCGGGCGTTGAAGTCCTCGAAGCCGGGGATCACCCGGGCGATGCGGTCGCGGACCGTGGCGTAGTCCTTCTCGAACTCCTCCCAGGGCGTGGCGCTGTCCGTGCCCAGCACCCGGCGGGCCAGCCGGCACACGATGGCCGGTTCGGACAGCAGGTGCCGGCTCGCCGGCTCCAGGCGGCCGCGCGAGGCGTGCACCATGCCCATGGAGTCCTCGACCGTCACGAACTGCTCGCCGCCGCCCTGGAGGTCGCGCTCGGTGCGGCCCAGGGTGGGCAGGATCAGGGCGCGGGCGCCGGTGACCGCGTGGCTGCGGTTCAGCTTCGTCGACACGTGCACGGTGAGCCGGGCGCGGCGCATGGCCGCCTCGGTGACCTCCGTGTCGGGGGAGGCGGCGACGAAGTTGCCGCCCATCGCGAGGAAGACCTTCGCCTCGCCGTCGCGCAGGGCGCGGATGGCCCGGACCACGTCGAAGCCGTGTTCGCGCGGCGGGGCGAAGCCGAACTCCTTCTCCAGGGCGTCCAGGAAGGCGGGCGCGGGGCGCTCGAAGATGCCCATCGTGCGGTCGCCCTGCACGTTGGAGTGGCCGCGCACCGGGCAGACGCCGGCGCCCTCACGGCCGATGTCGCCGCGCAGCAGGAGGAAGTTGACGACCTCGCGGATGGTGGGCACGGAGTGCTTGTGCTGGGTGAGTCCCATGGCCCAGCACACGATGGTCCGCTCGGAGGCGAGCACCATGGCCAGGGTCTTCTCGATCTCCGCGCGGGTGAGACCGGTGGCGGCCAGCGTCTCGTCCCAGTCGGCGGCGCGGGCGGCTTCGGCGAACTCCTCGTACCCGTGGGTGTGCTCGCGCACGAACCCCTCGTCGACGGCGCCCGGTGTCTCGATGATCAGCTTGTTGAGCAGCCGGAACAGGGCCTGGTCGCCGCCGATGCGGATCTGGAGGAACAGGTCGGTGAGCGCGGCGCCGGCGGCGAGTCCCTTGGGCGTCTGCGGGTTCTTGAACCGCTCCAGCCCGGCCTCGGGCAGCGGATTGACGCTGATGATCCGGGCCCCGTTGGCCTTGGCCCGCTCCAGGGCGGAGAGCATGCGCGGGTGGTTGGTGCCCGGGTTCTGTCCGGCGACGACGATGAGATCGGCCTTGTGCAGGTCCGCCAGCAGGACGCTGCCCTTGCCGATGCCGATGGTCTCGCTCAGCGCCGAGCCGGACGACTCGTGGCACATGTTGGAGCAGTCGGGCAGGTTGTTGGTGCCCAGCTCGCGGGCGAAGAGCTGGTAGAGGAACGCGGCCTCGTTGCTGGTGCGTCCCGAGGTGTAGAAGACGGCCTCGTCGGGGGAGGCGAGGGCGCCGATCTCCTCCGCGATGATGTCGAAGGCGCGCTCCCAGGCGATTGGCTCGTAGTGCGTGCCGCCCTCCGGGAGGTACATGGGATGCGTGAGCCGGCCCTGCTGCCCCAGCCAGTAGCCGCTGCGGCCGGCCAGGTCGGCGACGGGGTGCGCGGCGAAGAACTCCGGGGTGACGCGGCGCAGGGTGGCCTCCTCGGCCACCGCCTTCGCGCCGTTCTCGCAGAACTCCGCGGTGTGCCGGTGCTCCGGCTCCGGCCAGGCGCAGCCCGGGCAGTCGAAGCCGTTCTTCTGGTTCACGCTCAGCAGGGTCAGGGCGGTGCGCTTCACGCCCATCTGCCGCTGGGCGATGCGCAGGGTGTGGCCGATGGCCGGGACCCCCGCCGCCGCGTGCTTCGGCTCGGTGACCCGCGGCGCGTCCTGGACCGGGTCACTCTTGGGCGGCTTGGTGGCCATCGCGCGCTCCTTCGCATGCACGTGTGAGGTACGTCTCCGATCCTCGCACGCACCACCGACACCGAAGCGCCCCGGTCGGGACCGGGGCCGGGAGCGCTGCTTGCGACGTCCCCGCGCCGAGAAGGAGCGCGGGGAACTGCGCGCCCGGCCACGACGCACCCGCGCGGTGAGACGGCGGCCGCGCGGGGCCGCGGCCCGGCGGCCACGTGTTCCGCCCCCGGCGACATCGCCCTGAGGGGGCGCGGGGAACTGCGCGCCCAGCCACGACGCACCCGCGCGGTGGGACGGCGGCCGCGCGGGGCCGCCGGGCCCGGCGGCCACGTGTTCCGCCCCCGGCGACATCGCCCTGAGGGGGGCGCGGGGAACTGCGCGCCCAGCCACGACGCACCCGCAGCCGAACAACGACCCCCCTCACCGGAACGCCACCCACGCCGACGCGGAGCCGACTGTCAGTGGCACGTGGCAGGATCGTGGACGTGGCAGACACAGCATCGAAGAAGACCCAGACCCCCACCGGCGGCAGCCGCCCGCGCCTGATGCTCATGGACGGGCACTCGCTGGCGTACCGCGCGTTCTTCGCGCTGCCCGCGGAGAACTTCACCACCGCGACCGGCCAGCCGACCAACGCCATCTACGGGTTCGCCTCGATGCTGGCCAACACGCTGCGTGACGAGGCGCCCACACACTTCGCGGTGGCGTTCGACGTCTCCCGCAAGACCTGGCGCAGCGAGGAGTTCACCGAGTACAAGGCGAACCGCTCCAAGACCCCGGACGAGTTCAAGGGCCAGGTCGAGCTGATCGGCGAGCTGCTCGACGCGATGCGCGTGGAGCGGTTCGCCGTCGCCGGCTTCGAAGCCGACGACGTCATCGCCACCCTCGCCACGCAGGCCGAGGCCGAGGGCTTCGACGTACTGATCGTCACCGGCGACCGCGACTCCTTCCAGCTGGTCAGCGAGCACACCACGGTGCTCTACCCCACCAAGGGCGTCTCCGAGCTGACCCGCTTCACCCCGGAGAAGGTCGTCGAGAAGTACGGTCTGACCCCCGCGCAGTACCCCGACTTCGCCGCCCTGCGCGGCGACCCCTCCGACAACCTCCCCGGCATCCCCGGCGTCGGCGAGAAGACGGCCGCGAAGTGGATCAACCAGTTCGGCTCCTTCGCCGACCTGGTCGAGCGCGTCGAGGAGGTCAAGGGCAAGGCCGGGCAGAACCTCCGCGACCATTTGGAGTCGGTCAAGCTCAACCGCCGCCTCACCGAGCTGGAGCGCCAGGTCGAGCTGCCGAAGACCGTCACCGACCTGGAGCGCGCCGCCTACGACCGCAAGGGCGTCGCGATGATCCTGGACACCCTGGAGATCCGTAACCCCTCGCTGCGCGAGCGGCTCTACGCCGTCGACCCGGGCGCCGAGGAGGCCGAGGCCACCCCGGTCGTCGCGGACGGCGTGGAGCTGGACGGCACGGTGCTCGGCACCGGCGAACTGGCCGGCTGGCTCACCGAGCACGGCACCGAGCCGCTCGGCGTCGCCACCGTCGACACCTGGGCGCTGGGCACCGGCTCGGTCGCCGAGGTCGCCCTCGCCGCCGCCGACGGCAAGGCGGCCTGGTTCGACCCGTCCCAGCTGGACGAGGCCGACGAGACGGCCTGGACGTCCTGGCTGGCCGACCCGGACCGCACCAAGGTCTTCCACAACGCCAAGGGCGCCATGCGGGTCTTCGCCGAGCACGGCTGGGCCATCGCGGGCGTCTCGATGGACACCGCGCTCGCCGCCTACCTGGTCAAGCCCGGCCGCCGCTCCTTCGACCTGGACGCGCTGTCCCTGGAGTACCTGCACCGCGAGCTGGCCCCGGCCGCGGCGGCCGACGGCCAGCTGGCGTTCGGCGCGGACGACGCCGCCGAGGCCGAGGCGCTGATGATCCAGGCCCGGGCCGTCCTCGACCTGGGCGAGGCGTTCGGGGGCCGGCTCCAGGAGGTCGGCGCGGCGGACCTGCTGCGCGACATGGAGCTGCCCACCTCCGCGCTGCTGGCCCGCATGGAGCGGCACGGCATCGCGGCCGACCGGGAGCACCTCCAGGCGATGGAGCAGATGTTCGCCGGCGCGGTGCAGCAGGCGGTGAAGGAGGCGCACGCGGCGGCCGGCCGGGAGTTCAACCTCGGCTCGCCCAAGCAGCTCCAGGAGGTCCTCTTCGGCGAGCTGAACCTGCCGAAGACCAAGAAGACCAAGACCGGTTACACCACGGACGCCGACGCCCTGGCCTGGCTCGCGACGCAGACGGACAGCGAACTGCCGGTGATCATGCTCCGGCACCGCGAGCAGGCCAAGCTGCGCGTCACCGTCGAGGGCCTGATCAAGACCATCGCGACGGACGGCCGCATCCACACCACGTTCAACCAGACGGTCGCCGCGACCGGCCGCCTCTCCTCCACCGACCCGAACCTCCAGAACATCCCGGTGCGCACCGACGAGGGCCGGGCGATCCGCCGCGGCTTCGTGGTCGGCGAGGGCTTCGAGTCCCTGATGACGGCGGACTACAGCCAGATCGAACTGCGCGTCATGGCCCACCTGTCCGAGGACGCCGGCCTGATCGAGGCGTTCACCTCCGGCGAGGACCTGCACACCACCGCCGCCGCGCAGGTCTTCTCCGTCGGCCAGGACGCGGTCGACGCGGAGATGCGCCGCAAGATCAAGGCGATGTCGTACGGACTGGCGTACGGGCTGTCGGCCTTCGGCCTGTCCCAGCAGCTGAACATCGAGGCGGCCGAGGCCCGCATGCTGATGGACGCCTACTTCGACCGCTTCGGCGGCGTACGGGACTATCTGCGCCGGGTCGTCGACGAGGCACGGGCCACCGGTTACACGGCCACCCTCTTCGGTCGCCGCCGCTACCTGCCCGACCTCAACAGCGACAACCGGCAGCGCCGCGAGGCCGCCGAGCGGATGGCGCTCAACGCCCCCATCCAGGGCACGGCGGCCGACATCGTCAAGATCGCCATGCTCAACGTGGACAAGGCGCTGACCGAGGCGGGCCTCAAGTCCCGCATGCTGCTCCAGGTGCACGACGAAATCGTGCTGGAGATCGCCCCCGGCGAGCGCGCGACGGCGGAGGAACTGATCCGCCGCGAGATGGCCGACGCGGTGACCCTCCGGGTGCCGCTGGGCGTCTCGGTGGGCGCGGGGGCGGACTGGGAGTCGGCGGCGCACTAGTCCCGTCCCCGGGCAGGGGGCTGCTCCCGGGCGGAGTCCGTTCCGGGCAGGGGCGGGACGACCGCGCGGTTCGCCCGGCTCCTGCCCGCCGGGGCGGGAGGGCAGCGGCCTGCGCCTCGCCCTGCCCGCCGCCCCCGCCCGTCACTCAGGTGGCCCCCGCGAAAACGCCCCCGCCCCCGGCGCCCGTGAGGATGCGGGCATGGGTATACGCATGCTCCACCACCGGACGGCACCGGCGCGGCCCGGCGTCGGCGGACCCGCCTGCGTGCCACTGCCGCCGGTCCCGGCCCTCGCCCTGGGCGCGAGTACCGCCCGGGTCCCCGCCACCCTCACCTCGGCCGTCTGCCACGTACGCGACGACCTGGGGCGCAGACTCGCCCCCCGGAGCCCCGCCGCGCCGGGCAGCGCCGGAGAGGCGGCCCACTGGCGCCGCTGGGCCGACCTGACCCGCAGCTACCTGGCGCTGGCGCTCACGCTGCTGCCCCGGCCCCGTCCCGACCGCAGGATGACCCTGTTCATCGCGACCGCCGACCCCGTCGGCGCACACCCGGCCGGTTCGGCACCCCGCAGGCGCCGACGCCGTAGGGAGAGCCGCAGAGAAAGCCGTAGGAAAAGATGACCAACCGCGCGGGCGGGAATGAACAGGGGCCGGACTCCGCATGGCGAACAAGGACCGGTCAGGCGACACGGCGCGGCCAACCGGGGAAAACCGGGCACGAACGGGTGCCCGAGTCAAGGAAGTTGTCGTAGGGTCGCCTGCGTCACCGTACGGGTCGAACAAGCGCACACGGTTTTCCGCGATGATCAGCGGCGACGCGGTATACAACCCGCGGCGCCGGTCGGTCGTCACACCAGAGCGAGCACGTGACGGAGAGGGACGCCCAGGCGTCCATGGGAGGGGTTCACTCTATGGCGGCGCATTTCGGCAGGCGGCTGCGCAAGAGCGCGATGACCACCACCGTCGCGGCGGTCGCGGTCGCGGCCCTGTCCGCGTCCCAGGCGCCCGACGTCACGGCCGGCACCGAAGGCAGACAGAGCACCGCCGACTCCGCGTCCCCCTCCGGCGCCGACGACACCGCCACCGGCAACTCCCGGTACTACACCGACCTTCCGCCGCTGGACAGCCCCGTCCCCTCGCCCTCGTCGACCACCGGCACGCCCGTCACCCAGGGTTCGGCCGAGTCGGGCATCCCCGCCACCGTCCTGGACGCCTACAAGAAGGCCGAGGCGTCGCTGCGCGCGTCCAAGCCGGGCTGCAACCTGCCCTGGCAACTCCTCGCCGCCATCGGCAAGGTGGAGTCGGGACAGGCCCGCGGCGGTGCCGTGACCGCCGACGGCACCACCACCAGCCCGATCCTCGGCCCGGAACTCGACGGCAACGGCTTCGCGCTCATCAAGGACACCGACAACGGCGCGTACGACGGCAACAGCGAGTACGACCAGGCCGTCGGCCCCATGCAGTTCATCCCGTCCACCTGGGCGTGGGCCGGACGCGACGGCAACGGCGACGGCAAGGCCGACCCGAACAACATCTACGACGCCGCCCTCGCCGCCGGCCACTACCTGTGCCGCAACAGCTGGGACCTGTCCCAGCAGGACGACCTCGACTCGGCCATCCTCAGCTACAACAACTCGACGGAGTACCTGAACACCGTCCGCTCCTGGCTGGAGTACTACCGCAAGGGCACCTACGAGGTCCCGGACGGCACCGGCACCCTGCCCGTGGGCCACAGCGACGACGCCACCACCCCGGCCACGCCCAGTACGTCGCCCGGCACCGGTTCGGGAGGGTCGTCGAAGGGAACGGGCGGGTCCACGGCCCCGGCCACCCAGTCCCCGACGCCCACCGACCCGGGGACCCCCAGCTCGCCGCCTTCCACGACCCCGTCGCCCGGCGAGAGCGAGACCCCCCAGACCCCCACCGACACCGTGGCCCGCCTGGAGAACGCCGGCACCGGCAAGCTCAGCGCGATGACGGGCGAGGCGTTCACCGAACGGATCAGCACCCGCGCGGAGACCAGCGCGGGCAAGGCGGTCGGCAAGGTACGGGTCCGCTTCACCGTCATCGGCGACACCGACGCCGAGTTCAGCACCGGCGAGCAGCTCGCCACGGTCGTCACCGACAGCACCGGCGTGGCCACCGCGCCCGCGCTGCGGGCCGGTGCGAAGACCGGCAGCTTCCTCGTCCGCGCCACGGTCGTCGGCCGCGCGGTCTCCGGCCTCGACTACAAGGCCACCGTCACGCAGCGCGTCGCCGACACCGTCGTCCCTGCCGACGACACCGAGTTCACCTGCACCGCGGGCGGCACGTTCGCCGACCAGGTGGAGGTGAAGGCCACCTACAAGGACGCCGTCGCGGACCAGGTCGCCGTCAGCGCCACCCTCATCACCTCGGCCACCGACGCCACCGAGAACGACAAGGGCCCCTACTTCAAGGACGCCGACGGCAAGGCCGTACGCACCCTGACGGGCCTGGAGACCGACGCCAAGGGCCTGGTGAAGCTGCCGACGCTGTACGCGGACGACACCGAGGGGAAGTTCCTGCTGCGGATCACCACCGCGGGCGGCGCGTCCGTGGACGTCGAGCTGACGGTCACGGAGGCGGAGACGGCCCAGCCCAGCCCATCCGCGACCGCCTCGGCGAGCGCGGACGCCTCCGCCTGATCCCCGTACGCCCGGCTCAGTCCTTCTTGCTGAGCCGGGCGTTGGTGTGCCGCGTGGGCTCGGCGCCGGCCGGGTCCTGGGGCCACGGATGCTTCGGATACCGGCCGCGCAGCTCCGCCCGGACGCCCTGGTAACCGTCGCGCCAGAAGGAGGCGAGATCGGCGGTGACCGCCGCCGGGCGGCCCGCGGGGGAGAGCAGGTGGACCAGGAGCGGCACCCCGGCGATCTCGGGGGTGCGCTGGAGCCCGAACATCTCCTGTAGCTTCACCGCGAGGACCGGCCGCTCCGGATCGCCGTAGTCGACCCGGACCCGGGACCCGCTGGGGACGGTGATCCGCTCCGGGGCCAGTTCGTCGAGCCGGGCGGCCTCGCCGGTGGCCCAGGGCAGCAGCCGCGTCAGCGCCTGTCCCGCGTCGATCCGCGCGAGGTCCGCGCGCCGCCGGGCCCGGCCGAGCTCCGGCTCCAGCCACTGGGCCACGCGCGCGTGCAGCGCCTCGTCGGACACCTCGGGCCACGGCGCGCCCAGGTGCCGGCGGAGGAACGCGAGCCGCTGCCGCAGCGCGTCCGCCTCCGCCCACCGACGCAACAGCCCGAACCCTTCCTGCCGCAGCCCTTCCAGCAGGGCCTCCCGCACCAGGCCGGGGTCCGGGTCGCGCAGCGGACGCGCCGCCAGCTCGACCGCCCCGAGCCGCTCGACCCGCCGGGCCACGACGTCGCCGTCGGCCCAGCGCACCTCGTCCCGCCGCGCCAGCAGGGCGCCGGCCGCGCGCCGGGCGACGTCCTCGTCGACGGCCGCACCGAGCTGCACGCGCGCGTGCCGCCGTCCCACCGGCCGGTCGGCCACGGCGACGGCGATCCAGGCCGCCCCGCGCAGTGCCGACCCCTCGGCGAGTTCGGCCCGGGTTCCGGAGACCATGAGATACGACCCCCCGTCCGCCTTGGCGACCCGCTCGGGAAAGGCCAGCGCGGCGACGAGCCCGGCGACCCGGTCGGCGGCACCTTCGTCCGGGCGGCCGGGCGCGGAGGCGTCCAGGGGCGTGCTGTTTCGAGTCGAGGTCTGCGGTCGTCTCTGGTCGGCACGGCTGTCCGGCCGGCCGGATCTGGGAGCGTCTTCGGGCGTGCTGTTTCGGGCCGGGGTCTGTGATCGTCTCTGGTCGGCGCGGCTGTCCGGCCGGCCGGATCTGGGAGCGTCTTCGGGCGTGCTGTTTCGGGCCGGGGTCTGTGATCGTCTCTGGTCGGCG
>NZ_JBQOUX010000018.1:26196-93680 GCF_052216785.1 Streptomyces sp. JW3
TGTCCGGCCGGCCGGATCTGGGAGCGTCTTCGGGCGTGCTGTTTCGGGCCGGGGTCTGTGATCGTCTCTGGTCGGCGCCGTTGTCCGGCCGGCCGGACCCGGGAGCGTCCTCGGGCCCGCTGTTCCCGGCCCCGGCCCCGGCCGTGCTCCGCCGCCGTCCCTCGTCGGCTCCGCCCGCCGCCCGGCCGGGCGCCACCTCCCGGGCCCCGTCCCGCAACCGCCGCGCCTCCGCCCGCCACCGGGTGCCGTAGGCGTCACCCCGGCGCCGGGCGGCCCGCACGGCGGCGGCCAGGTCGTCTCCGTACTCCCGGGGCGCCTCCTCACTGAGTAGTGCGACGGCCTCCACCACGGCGTCCGGGGCCCCGGCCGGCCCACCGGAACCCGCCGCGTCCAGCAGCGCCCGCCCCAGCCGCGGATGCACCCCCAGTCGGGACAGCCGGGTGCCCCGCGCGGTGGCGTGGCCGGTGGCGTCGACCGCGCCCACGGCGGTCAGGACCGACCGCGCCGCCGCCATCGCCCCGCCCGGCGGCGGGTCCAGGAGCGCCAGGCCGGACGCGTCCGGATCGCCCCAGCACGCCGCCTGGAGAGCGAACGCCGTCAGGTCGGCCACCTTGATCTCCGGCGCCGGGAACCGCGGCAGACGGCCGTGCTCCGCCTCCGTCCAGCACCGGTAGACCGCACCCATCGCCTCCCGCCCGGCCCGCCCCGCCCGCTGCCGCGCGGCGGCCTGCGAGGCCCGTACCGTGGCCAGCGCGCTCAGCCCGCGCGCGTGGTCCACCCGCGGCTCCCGGGCCAGCCCCGAGTCGACGACCACCCGCACCCCGGGGACCGTCAGCGACGACTCCGCGACCGACGTCGCCAGCACCACCCGGCGCCGCTGCCCGGGCGCCAGTACCGCGTCCTGCACGGCGGCCGGCGCTCGCCCGTGCACCTGGAGGACGTCCACGCCGTCCAGCCCGCCGAGCTGCCCCGCGACCCGCGCGATCTCGCCCACGCCCGGCAGGAAGCACAGCACGTCCCCGTCCCGCTCGGCCAGCGCCCGCCGCACCACCGACGCCACGTGCGTCAGCAGCGCGGGATCGACCCGCATCCCGTGCGGCGGCCGGACCGGCCGGGCCGGCGGCGCCCACACCGTCTCCACCGGGTACGAGGCACCCGCCGCCTCGACGACCGGCGCCCCGCCCAGCAGCGCCGCCCAGCCCGCCGCGTCCGTCGTCGCCGACGCGGCCACCAGCCGCAGCTCGGGGCGGAGCGTCTCGCGCACGTCCCACAGGAACGCCGCCGCCGTGTCCGCGTCCAGATGCCGCTCATGACACTCGTCGAGGATCACCACGTCCACGCCGGTCAGCTCCTGGTCGCGCTGGAGCCGCTGGAGCAGTACGCCCGTCGTGACGACCTCCACGCGCGTGTGCCGCCCCACGACCCGCTCCCCGCGCACGGTGAACCCGACGCTCTCGCCGGGCTTCTCGCCCAGCAGCCAGGCCATCCGCCGGGCCGCCGCGCGGGCGGCGATCCGCCGCGGCTCCGCCACGGTCACCCGCGCGGGGACACCCCCGCCGACCAGCCCGGCCAGCACCAGCGGCACCAGCGTGGTCTTGCCGGTGCCGGGCCGGGCGACCAGCACGGCGGTGCCGTGCGCCGCCAGGGCGTCGTCCAGACCGGGCAGGGCGGCGCGTACGGGAAGGGCGTCCAGGGCGTCGTAACGGATCACGCACTCAGTCTCGTACGCACACGAAGATCGCCGTCCCCGGGATCAGGTTCCCGCGCAGCGGGGACCAGCCGCCCCACTCGGAGGTGTTCCAGGCGGGCCACTCCGGTTCCACCAGGTCGACCAGGGTCAGGCCCGCGGCGACCACGTCGCGGACCCGGTCGCCGAGCGTGCGGTGGTGCTCGACGTACACCGCGCGGCCGTCGTCGTCCTGCTCGACGTAGGGCGT
Organism: Streptomyces sp. JW3; assembly: GCF_052216785.1. Lineage (NCBI taxonomy): Bacteria > Bacillati > Actinomycetota > Actinomycetes > Kitasatosporales > Streptomycetaceae > Streptomyces > Streptomyces sp. JW3. The sequence goes on from NZ_JBQOUX010000018.1 coordinate 28,134, forward strand.
GCGGTCGAAGTAGGACGACGCGACGCTCAGCCCCTCCGGGCCCGGCTCGTCCGGGAAGGCCCAGCGGATCGGATGCGTCACGGAGAACACGAACCGCCCGCCGGGGCGCAGCACCCGCCGCACCTCCGACAGCACCAGCCGCGGATCGGCCACGAAGGGCAGCGCCCCGTACGCCGAGCAGGCCAGGTCGAAGGAGGCGTCGGCGAACGGCAGCGCGCCCGCGTCGGCGCACACCAGGGGGAACGGACTGCCGATCCGCAGGGCGTGCTGGAGCTGGCGGTGCGAGAGGTCCAGGGCGACCGGGCGGGCCCCCTGGGCGGCCAGCCAGCGCGAGCACTGGGCCGCGCCGGCGCCGATCTCCAGGACGTCCCGGCCCTTCAGCTCCTCCGGCGGGCCGAGCAGCTCGGCCTCCACCTCGTCGAGTCCTTCGGGACACCACACGAAGCGGTCGTCGCCGAGGAAGGTGCCGTGCTCGACCTGGTACTCGTCCGCGTTGCGGTCCCACCAGCCACGGTTGGCGCGGGCGCTCTCGGTGACGCCTGCCGCACGCCGGGTGGCCTCCGGTTCGGGACCTTCGGGCTCTTGGATGACGGGCTCCCTCGTACTAATCTGCGGCTCCTCCGTACGACCGTGTCCCACGGGTGTCACAAGGGGGCGCCGCAGGGCCCGCGTGGCCTCGGGAGACACGATTTGTGCCGGGTATGCGGCGATCCGCCCCGGGTGTGCGGCTTCGCGCATTGACCCTGCCCGGCTGCCCCCGTATGCTACAAGTTGCGCTGCGGGCTTGCGCACCTCAGACGTAGCAGGCTGCGCTCGCATCTGTATGTATGTCCCCTCGGTTGTCGAGGCGCATCACCGGTCATCCGGTGGGGCGCTTCCTTGGCTGTCCGGCTTCTACAGGGCGAAACGGGCTCCGGCGTAGCAGTACCTACGACTTCAATGTCCGTACCGGAGCCCTTTCCCACATGACGAGCAGCACCGAGACCACCGCCACCACCCCGCAGGTAGCGGTCAACGACATCGGTAACGAGGAAGCCTTCCTCGCCGCGATCGACGAGACGATCAAGTACTTCAACGACGGCGACATCGTCGACGGCGTCATCGTGAAGGTCGACCGGGACGAGGTCCTGCTCGACATCGGTTACAAGACCGAAGGCGTTATCCCGAGCCGCGAGCTCTCGATCAAGCACGACGTCGACCCCAATGAGGTCGTCGCCGTGGGTGACGAGATCGAGGCCCTTGTTCTCCAGAAGGAGGACAAGGAAGGCCGCCTGATCCTCTCGAAGAAGCGCGCCCAGTACGAGCGTGCCTGGGGCACCATCGAGAAGATCAAGGAAGAGGACGGGATCGTCACCGGTACCGTCATCGAGGTCGTCAAGGGTGGTCTCATCCTCGACATCGGCCTCCGTGGCTTCCTCCCGGCCTCCCTGGTCGAGATGCGCCGCGTCCGTGACCTCCAGCCCTACGTGGGCAAGGAGCTCGAGGCCAAGATCATCGAGCTGGACAAGAACCGCAACAACGTGGTCCTGTCCCGCCGTGCCTGGCTGGAGCAGACCCAGTCCGAGGTCCGCCAGACCTTCCTCACCACCCTCCAGAAGGGCCAGGTGCGGTCCGGCGTCGTCTCCTCGATCGTCAACTTCGGTGCCTTCGTGGACCTGGGTGGCGTCGACGGTCTGGTCCACGTGTCCGAGCTGTCCTGGAAGCACATCGACCACCCCTCCGAGGTTGTCGAGGTCGGCCAGGAAGTCACCGTCGAGGTCCTCGACGTGGACATGGACCGCGAGCGCGTCTCCCTGTCGCTGAAGGCGACCCAGGAAGACCCGTGGCAGCAGTTCGCCCGCACCCACCAGATCGGCCAGGTCGTGCCCGGCAAGGTCACGAAGCTGGTTCCGTTCGGTGCGTTCGTCCGTGTGGACGAGGGCATCGAGGGTCTGGTCCACATCTCCGAGCTGGCCGAGCGCCACGTGGAGATCCCGGAGCAGGTCGTCCAGGTCAACGACGAGATCTTCGTCAAGGTCATCGACATCGACCTCGAGCGCCGTCGCATCAGCCTCTCGCTGAAGCAGGCCAACGAGGCCTTCGGCGCCGACCCGTCGACGGTCGAGTTCGACCCGACCCTGTACGGCATGGCCGCGTCCTACGACGACCAGGGCAACTACATCTACCCCGAGGGCTTCGACCCCGAGACCAACGACTGGCTCGAGGGCTACGAGACCCAGCGCGAGGCGTGGGAGACCCAGTACGCCGAGGCGCAGCAGCGCTTCGAGCAGCACCAGGCGCAGGTCATCAAGTCCCGCGAGGCGGACGAGAAGGCCGCTGCCGAGGGCACCGACGTCGCGGGTGCGGCTCCGGTCGCCTCCGGCGGTGGCGGCGGCTCGTACTCGTCCGAGGGCGGCGACAACTCCGGCGCCCTGGCGTCGGACGAGGCGCTGGCCGCGCTGCGCGAGAAGCTGGCCGGCGGCCAGAGCTGACGCTCACCCCGGTACACCGGCAGTAGCTGTACGGAAGACCCCGTTCCCTCTTCGAGGGGGCGGGGTCTTCCGCGTCTCCGGCCCCTGCCCTGACAGCCGTAACAATCGGAAATCTGTGCGAGATGACGAAGTGTGTCGGCGTGTAACACGGCGCTGTGAGGATCCCTCCCGACTCCAAGATCGCCGCCGTCGGGTACGGCGGTGATCCCCAGGGACATCTGACGGGACCCAAGGGAAAGGGGATCCGCCGCATGGCAGAACCTCAAGCGGGAACGGGAACCAGCCGCCGCGGCTTTCTGCGCAGCGTCGGCGTCACGGGCGGCGCCGGCGCCATGTTCGCCACCATGGGGGCCCTCGGCCTCGCCCCCACCGCCGCCTACGCGGCCGAGAAGGAGCCGCCCTTCCGGGCGCCCCGCAGCGGCGACTTCCACCTCCAGGGCCGGCACGGCAAGCCCGCCAAGGTGGCCGTCATCGGCGGCGGCATCGCCGGCCTCACCACCGCCTACGAACTCGGCAAGGCCGGCTACGACTGCACCGTCCTGGAGGCCCGCGACCGCGTGGGCGGCCGCAACTTCACCGTCCGCGGCGGCGACACCACCGTCGACCTCGCCGGACACCGCCAGACGGCGAAGTTCAGCGACGGCCAGTACATGAACTGCGGCCCCGGCCGGCTCGCCCAGTGGATGGTCACCCTCGACTACTGCCGCGAACTGGGCGTCGACGTCGAGGTGTTCACCAACAGCAACGCCAGCGCGCTCATCTACAACGAGAACAGCGGCATGACGGCCCCGGTCCAGTACCGCACCGCCAAGGCCGACGTCTACGGCTACGTCTCCGAACTGCTAGCCAAGGCCACCGACTCCGGCGCCCTGGACGCCGCCCTCACCGCCGACGACAAGGAGAGGCTGCGGACCTTCCTGAAGAGCTACGGCTCCCTCGGCGCCGACTACAAGTACACCGGCACCGAGCACCGGGGCTTCACCGTCGACCCGGGCGCCACCGGCACCCCCGGCGAGGAACTCGGCGGCGTGCCCTCCCTGAGCGACGTCTTCGCCTCCAACGTCGGCCGGTACTTCTCCTTCGAGTTCGGCTACGACCAGGCGATGCTGATGTTCCAGCCGGTCGGCGGCATGGACGCGATACCCAAGGCGTTCGCCCGCGCCATCGGCCACGACAGGATCCGCACCGGCGCCCCCGTCACCGACGTCCGCAACACCAGCGACGGCGTCGTCGTGACCTACCGGCAGAACGGCCGGACCCGCACCATGGTGGCCGACTACTGCGTCGCCACCCTCGCCCCGCACATCCTGGCCAAGACCTCCCACAACCTCGGCTCCGCCGTGCAGACCGCCCTGGAGGCCGTGCGCCCCTCCCAGGCGTCGAAGATCGGCCTGGAGTACCGGAGCCGCTGGTGGGAGACCGACTTCAAGATATTCGGCGGCATCACCGAGACCGACCTCGACCTCGCCCACATCTGGTACCCGTCCTACGGCCACCTCGGCGAACGCGGCCTGCTCATCGGCTACTACAACACCGGCACCGCCTCCGAGACGTACTCGGCGCTCACCCCCGCCGAACGCCAGGCGCGCGCCGTGGCCCAAGGAGTCAAGATCCACGGCGAGAAGTACCGGACCGAACTGGCCGCCGCCTTCTCCCACCAGTGGAAGCTCACCCCGTACCTCGAAGGCGCCTGGCACTCCATGCCCGGCGGTCCCGACGCCCCCGCCTACGCACCTCTCAACCAGGCTCAGGGACATGTCTACTTCGCCGGTGACTACCTCAGCTACCTCGACGCCTGGCAGCACGGCGCGATCGCGTCCGCCCGCAAGGTGGTGACGGAGCTGCACGCGCGCGTGCTCGCTTCCTGAGAACCCGGTGAGGTTCTGCGTCCCTCGGGGTCCGGGCGGGAATGCCCGGACCCCCGCGGACGTTCGACCTGGGGGAAGACAAGGGAGGACCGCCACAGTGCTTGATCCACAGGGTTTGTACACATGGGAGCCGAAGGGCCTGGCCGTGGTCGACATGGCGCTCGCCCAGGAGTCGGCCGGTCTTGTCATGCTCTACCACTTCGACGGCTACATCGACGCCGGGGAGACCGGCGACCAGATCGTCGAGCAGGTGCTCGACTCGCTGCCCCACCAGGTCGTCGCCCGGTTCGACCACGACCGGCTCGTGGACTACCGGGCCCGCCGGCCGCTGCTGACGTTCAAGCGCGACCGCTACACCGACTACGAGGTGCCCGCCCTGGAGGTGCGTCTGGTCCAGGACGCCACCGGAGCGCCCTTCCTGCTGCTGTCCGGTCCGGAGCCCGATGTCGAGTGGGAGCGCTTCGCCGCGGCCGTCGGACAGATCGTGAAGCGGCTCGGCGTCCGCCTGGCCGTCAGCTTCCACGGCATCCCGATGGGCGTCCCGCACACCCGCCCGGTCGGCATCACCCCGCACGGCAACCGCTCCGACCTGGTCCCCGGCCACCGCAGCCCGTTCGAGGAGGCGCAGGTCCCCGGCAGCGCCGAGGCACTCGTCGAACACCGGCTCATGGAGGCCGGACACGACGTCCTGGGCGTCGCCGCGCACGTCCCCCACTACATCGCCCGCTCCGCCTACCCGGACGCCGCGCTGACCGTCCTGGAGTCCATCACGGCCGCCACCGGCCTGGTGCTGCCCGGCATCGCGCACTCGCTGCGCACCCAGGCGCACCGCACCCAGACCGAGATCGACCGGCAGATCCAGGAGGGCGACGAGGAGCTCACCGCACTCGTCCAGGGCCTGGAGCACCAGTACGACGCCGCCGCGGGCGCCGAGACCCGGGGCAACATGCTCGCCGAGCCGGTGGAGATCCCCTCCGCGGACGAGATCGGCCGCGAGTTCGAACGGTTCCTGGCGGAGCGCGAGGGGGACGGCTGAGAAAGCCCCCTGGGGAAGTCCACTGGGGCAACGTCCTAGGCTTGCGGTCATGCTGAAGGTGGGCCTGACCGGCGGGATCGGCGCCGGCAAGAGCGAAGTGTCCCGGCTGCTCGTGGAGTGCGGCGCCGTACTGATCGACTCGGACCGCATCGCACGCGAGGTGGTCGAGCCCGGGACCGAGGGGCTCGCCGCGGTGGTCGACGCCTTCGGCGCGGACGTCCTGACCGCGGACGGCGGGCTGGACCGGCCGAAGCTCGGCTCGATCGTCTTCGCCGATCGGGACCGGCTCGGCGTACTGAACTCGATCGTGCACCCCCTGGTGCGCGCCCGGTCCGAGGAACTGGAGCGGGCCGCGGCACGGGACGCCGTCGTCGTGCACGACGTGCCGCTCCTCACTGAGAACGGCCTCGCGCCCCTCTACGACCTCGTGATCGTCGTCGACGCCGACCCCGCCACCCAGCTGGACCGGCTGGTCCGGCTGCGCGGTATGACCGAACCGGACGCCCGCGCCCGGATGGCCGCCCAGGCCACCCGTGCACAGCGCCGGGCCGTCGCGGACATCGTCATCGACAACGACGTACCGCTGGACGACCTCCGGCGCCGGGTCGAGGACGTGTGGGCCGAGCTGGCGGCGCGGGCGCGTACGTCCTCCCAGGAACCCCGGCCGCCCCAGGAATAGCGGCACCCGCACGGGCGTTGAACCGCCCCAGTGAGGGAAGGACTCTGCCGTGCCCGAGACCAGCGGACCGACCGGACGCACACCGGAGACGGACGTGATCGACTTCCGTGCCGCCGAGCAGCTGCTCGCGGCCCGGGACCCGCGGGGCGCGGTGAAGCTGCTGGACAGTGTGATCGCCGCGCACCCGGAGAACACCGCCGCCCGGCTGCTGCGCGCACGCGCCTTCTTCGCCGCGGCGCAGCTCAGACCCGCCGAGCTGGAGTTCACCATCGTGCTGGAACGAGAGCCGGACAACGCCTTCGCGCACTTCGCGCTGGCCCGCACCTACGAACGCCAGAACCGCCCCGACCAGGCCCGACGCCACTTCCGGCTGGCCGCCGCGCTGGATCCCAATCCGCAGTACCTGCGGCGGGCGGACTTCGACGGCTGAGGGCGGCGGGCCGTGTCCGGGCGGGCACGTCCCGTGGGCGGGTAACGAGGCCCCGGCGACTTGGCGGCGTCCGTCCAGTACCGCAAGTGCCGCAAGTGCCGCTGTCTACCGGCGTCAGTACCGCTGTCTACCGGCGTCCGTCCAGCGGCCGGTACGGCGGGATGTCCCGGCCGGGCTGCCAGTGCGGGCCCTGGCGGATGTGCCGCAGCACCACGGCCAGGTCGACCGTGACCACCAGCCACAGCGCCGCGCAGGCCGCGGCCCAGCCGGGCCGGCCGACCAGCACGAACGCCACCGTGCCGAAGACCGTCCAGACCTCGCCCCACACGCTCAGCCAGAAGCGTGTCCGCAGGGCACTGCGCGCGGTCGCCGGTTCACTGCCTGTACGCATCTCGATCACCCGCTCCCACTGGCAACGTACTCGGCACCGGAACCGTTGACCAGGCGGACCTCGCACGGCCTGTGTTCACTCGTTCGGGTGAGCCGGTCCGGGGTTGGAACGGCGTGCGGGAGCGGTCCGTTGGACGGGCATGGAGCTGAGAATGCGAGCGGGGCACAAGGGGACGGGACCCGGGGCCATCACCCCGGACGGCTGTGCGGTCGAGCTCTACGCCCGGCTGCCGGCCGGAGCCGAGCCGGACATCGTCGCGTCCGCCGCGCCGGCGGGCGCCCGTGTCCTGGAGCTGGGCAGCGGCGTCGGGCGGCTGACCCACCCGCTGCGGGAGCGCGGGTTCACGGTGACGGCCGTCGACGAGTCCGCCGAGATGCTCGAGCGGGTCCGGGGCGCCCGCACGATATGCGGCCCCATCGAGGACCTCGACCTGGGCGAGACGTTCGACGTGGTGCTGCTCGCCTCGTTCCTCGTGCACACCGCCGACGCGGAGGTGCGGCGGGGGCTGCTGCGGGCCTGCGCCCGGCATGTGGCGAAGGACGGCTGCGTCCTGATCCAGCGGGAGGGCGAGGACTACCACACCCGGGTGCCCAGGGAGCGGGCCGACCCCGGCGGCTTCACCGTGCGCATCGCCTCGTCGGAACCGATCGGCGACGGAGTCCACGAGGTACGCGCCGAGTACGAGTTCCCGGACGCGGTCTGGACACAGACCTTCCGGGCGCGGCCGATGACACGGGAGGAGTTCGAGGCGGCGCTGGCGGAGGCGGGGCTGAGCGTGGACCGGTATCTGACCGAGGACCGGATATGGGTGCGGGCCGTGCCCGCGGCCTGAACCGAAGACCTGGCTGCGGTCCACGGGCCAGGGCCGCGGGCACGGCCGGGGGCGAGTGTCAGAGGCGACCGCCCGGGACCACCGAGAACGACGGCGGGCCGGCCGGCAGGGACACCGTGTACTGGCTCAGATAGGTGTCCAGGAACGGTGACCGGTCACCCTGGGTGGCGACGTCGTCGGACGGGTCGTCCAGGGCCAGTTCCAGCCGCGCGTTCTTGACCTTGATGGTCTCGCCGGAGGGCGTGTCACGCCACGAGCCGGTCTGGATGGAGCCGATCTCGACGGCCAGGACGTGCCCGGCGGTCAGCGTCCAGTCGGTCGACTTCAGATCGACGGTCAGCCGGCCCGACTCCACCAGCGAGACCTGCTCGTCGAACATGACGGCGCTGCCGTCCGGGGCGACGTCGTAGAGCTTGAGCATGATGTTGCCCTCGCCCCGGGCGGTCAGCGAGATCTGCGGAGTGCCCGTGACGCGTACGTCGCGCTGCACGGGCTTCGACCACACGAAGAAACTGGAGGTGATGTCACCGGACCGCTGGGTCTCGGCCTGGGCCTCGGCCAGTCCCCTCGGCGCGGTCTGCTCGGTCGCGGGCGCGTTCTCCAGATCCCACTTGCCCGACGGCTGGGACTGCTTGGGCGCCGGGGTGCCGCCCGAGGCGGTCAGCGCCGCGCGGGCCGAGGCACCGCCGTCGTCCACGTAGGAGCCGCCGCCGAGCGAGAGGTCGACGGACCGTTCGACGACCGGCCAGGTGCGCTGGGCGCGCCAGGCTCCGGTGGAGTCCTCGACGGCGTAAGACGGGTAACGGACCGTCGGTTTGCCGCCCTTGAGGTACTGGTCGTAGAAGGAGAGCGTCTCCGCGTACCAGCCCTCGCGGCCCATCGCGAGGCGGCCGTCGCTGACGCGGTCGCCGCCGCGGACGTGGTCCCACTGGCCGAGCCAGCCGCGTTCGACGCCCTGGTGGTTGTCGAGGTACTCCTCCATCTCCTCGGGCTTGGTGTTGTTCTCGATGAAGCCCTGGGTGACGAAGAGCGGGGTGTCGCTGCCCTTGGCCATCGCCGCCAGATCACGGGAGGTCCAGTGCAGGTCCCACTGGTCGGATATTCGGTACCCGGCGGAGTTCTCGGTCAGGCACTCCGGATGGGTGTCCTCATAGCGGGCGTTGGCCTGGTAGGAGGCGTCGTCGTCCGTCATCGGCGCCATCGTGGCGATGGAGTTGTAGGCGTCGGCGGTGCCGGTCACGTTCGGCCGGGGCACGCCGTTGGAGTAGATGTACTGGTACATGTCCCAGACGGGCTCCTGGGCCACCACGGCCTTCAGCGCGCGCTGGTCCAGGTTGTTGCCGATCAGACCGGTCACGGCGTCGTACGACTTGCCGTACATGCCGACCGCGCCGGTGGACCAGGGCTGCCTCGCGGCCCAGGCGACGGCGGCCTCGACGTCGGCCTGCTCGCCGGGCCCGCCCCAGTCCAGGCAGCCGGTGGAGCCGCCGAAGCCGCGCAGGTCGACCATGACGAAGGCGTAGCCGTTGTCGAACAGGTCGGCGCCCTCGATGAAGTCCTGGAACCGGGCGGAGGGGCCGGTGTGGGTGAAGCCCTCCGGGCCGGTCTGCCCCGCGTGCGCGAAGTAGGGGCCGATCGACAGGATGACCGGCACCTTCTTCTTCTTGGGCAGAGACTCGGGCAGCAGGACGTCGGCGTGCAGTTCGGTGCCGGAGTCGTCCGCGGACGGGAAGTAGTGCTGGGTCCAGACCGAGCCCTCGGGGACACGGTCGTTCTCCTCGTGCGTGACCGGGTCGGTCGCGGTGGCGACCGGTGCCGCGGTGACATCGGGGGCCGCGGCGACGGGACCGGCGAGTGCGCCGGTCAGCGCGAAGGCGGCGATGAGCGCCGAGGCGGCCCGGACGGCCGCGCGACGTGCTCTCACATGCTCCTCCTGGGGTCATGGAGTCATGGACGGAGATGACGCAATTGGTGCGAACATGCCAAGTTGGGTGAAAGGTGCGGGTGGTGTCGGCGGTGCGGGTGGTTCTGGTGGTGCGATGAGCAGGTCTAGCAGCGATTCCGGTCCGCCGTCGATGGGGCGTCGTCGACGGGGTGTCGGGGATGTGTCGGAATGTCCGGGCTGGTGTCCGGGTGTCCGGGTGCGAGCGTGCCTGGGCACCGGCCGTGGGGCGGCCGGTGAGGAGGGGCGGTCGGGGGTGATCGGAGGGCAGGGCTCCGGGTCAGTGGCCGCCGGGGCGGTCCTTGAGGCTGTTCAGGGCGCGCAGGCGTTCCAGTTCGCGGCGGTCGCGCTTGGTCGGCCGGCCCGTGCCCCGGTCGCGGATGGCCACGGGGGCGACGGCCTCGCGCGGCGGGGGCGGCGGGGAGTTGTCGACGTAGCACTGGACGGCCACCGGGGCGCCGACCCGCTTGCGGATCAGGCGCTTCACGACGACGACACGCTCCCGGCCCTCGTGGCGCAGGCGGACCTCGTCGCCGACGCGCAGGGAGTAGGCGGGCTTCACGCGCTCGCCGTTCACGCGGACGTGGCCGCCCCGGCAGGCGGTCGCCCCGACGGAGCGGGTCTTGACCAGCCGGACGGCCCAGATCCAGCTGTCGACCCGGACGGTCCCACCGTGCTGCGGTCCGGCCGCCTCGGCGGCGGCCACAGCGGCGGCGACCTTGGGGTCGACAACCTTGGGATCGGCAACCTTGGGCTCGACAGTGGGGTCGGTCCCGGACCCGGCGGCGGCCTCCGTCGTGGGTGTCCCGCCGGTCTGGTCGTCGGCCGTCGCCTCGGCGGGATGCCGCGCATGAGTCCCCGCGCCGTTCCTGTCCTCGTCACGCTCGGAAGCCATGACCCGACCTTAGCCGTCCGGCACCCGGTGCTGTCCTGGCCCTACGGTGGAGGCATGGACAGCAGCGCCCTCACCGGACTCGACCAGCGGATCGCGGGATGCCGGGCCTGTCCGCGGCTGGTCGACTGGCGCGAGGAGGTGGCCCGTACCAAGCGGGCGGCCTTCGCCGACTGGACGTACTGGGGCCGCCCGGTCCCCGGCTTCGGACCGGCGGACGCCCGGCTGCTGATCGTCGGACTGGCCCCGGCGGCCCACGGCGGGAACCGCACCGGACGGATGTTCACCGGCGACCGCTCTGGTGACGTGCTGTACCGGGCGCTGTACGACGTGGGCCTCGCCTCGCAGCCCACGGCCGTCTCCGCCGACGACGGGCTGGAACTGCTCGGCGTGCGCGTCACCTCACCCGTGCACTGCGCCCCGCCCGCCAACAAGCCCACCCCGGCGGAGCGCGACACGTGCCGCCCCTGGCTGGTCCAGGAACTACGGCTGCTGCGGCCGACCCTGCGGGCCGTGATCGTGCTCGGCGCCTTCGGCTGGCAGGCCGCGCTGCCCGCGTTCGCCGCCGCGGGCTGGACGGTGCCCCGGCCGCGCCCGGCGTTCGCCCACGGCGCCCGGATCACCCTCGCCGCCGAGACCGAGACCGAGACCGAGACCGAGACCGAGACCGAGGCTGGGGACAGCGGGGCACAGGCCGCCGGCGGGGACAGCGGGGCCCTGACAGACGGCGGCCTGGATCTCTTCGGCTGCTTCCACGTCAGCCAGCGCAACACCTTCACCGGCCGGCTCACCCCCGAGATGCTTCGCGAAGTCCTCGCCACGGCGGCCCGGACGGCCGGTCTGCCCGCCGAAAACGGGGCGACAGGACCGGCGTAGCCGGTTAGCGTGCCCGGATGGCCCTGTATCCGGAGATCGAGCCGTACGACCACGGCCTGCTCGACGTCGGTGACGGCAACCGCGTCCACTGGGAGACCTGCGGGAACCCCGAGGGCAAGCCGGCCGTGGTGCTGCACGGCGGCCCCGGATCGGCCAAGAGCCCGGCCCTGCGGCGCTACTTCGACCCGGCCGCGTACCGGATCGTGCTGTTCGACCAGCGCGGCTGCGGGCGTTCGACACCGCACGCGAGCGCCTACGACACCGACATGAGCGTCAACACGACCGCGCACCAGCTCGCCGACCTGGAACTGCTGCGTCGGCACCTGGGCATCGAACGGTGGCTGGTGTGGGGCGTGTCCTGGGGCTCGGTGCTCGGGCTGCGGTACGCGCAGACGCACCCCGGCGCGGTGTCGGAACTGGTCCTGACGGCGGTGGCGACCGGCTCGAACCCCGAGGTCACGCTGATGACCCGTGGGCTCGGCAAGCTGTTCCCGGCGGCCTTCGAGGAGTTCCTCGCCCTGGTCCCCGAGGACGAGCGGGACGGCAACCTGGCCGCCACCTACAACCGGCTGCTGGAGTCCCCCGACCGGGCGCTGCGGGAGCGGGCGGCCCGCGCCTGGACCGACTGGGAGACGGCGGTCGCGTCCGTCCCGCCGCGCTCGGTACCGCGGTACGAGGACCCGGCCTTCCGGATGGGCTTCGCGCGCACGGTCACGCATTACTGGGGCAACGACCACTTCCTGGGCACGCCTGGCCCGCCCCGCGCGGACGGCCCGCCCGGCACACAAGGCTCCCCCGGCACGGAAAGCAAGGACAACGACGAGGGCGTGGTCCTGCGCGACGCGCACCTGCTGGCCGGCCTCCCCGGCACCCTGGTCCAGGGCGCCCTCGACCCCGGCAACCTGCTCGGCATCGTCTGGCGGCTGCACCACGCCTGGCCGGGGAGCGAGTTGCGGATGGTGGACGAGGTGGGCCACAACGCGGGGGCGCCGGGCATGGCGGAACTGCTGGTGGCGGCGACGGACCGGTACGCGCGCGGGTGACGCCGACGGGCGGCGCGTCAGTCGGCGTCGCCCGCCGTCAGCCGGCGTCCGCCGCCCCGAACAGATGCCGCACCGTGGAGCGGTAGTTGGCCCGTACGTGCCGCAGCGCCTGCGCGCGGGCCCGCTCCGGGTCGCCGGAGGCGATCGCCTCGTACAGCTCCCGGTGCTCGGTGAGGAGTTGCGGCCACTCCTCGTTCTGCCGGGTCAGCCAGCGCAGCCGGCCGTCGACCGGTTCCATGACCGAGACCAGCAGGCCGTTGCCCGCCAGCGCCAGGATGCCGTCGTGGAACCGGGTGTTGACGTCGGTGATCGCCTCGGCGTCCCCGGCCCCGGTGGCCCGCGCCGCCGCCCGCAGCAGTTCGGCCAGCTCCGCCAGCGCCGCGGGGGTCGCCCGGGTCGCCGCCAGCCCGGCCGCGTACACCTCCAACGCCTCGCGCAGCTCGAAGAGTTCCCGCACGTCGTCCGGTGTCAGTCGCCGCACGACAGTCCGGCGCGGGGTCTCGAACAGCACGAAACCCTCGGTGACCAGGGCCCGGATCGCCTCCCGGACCGGTACCCGGGACACCCCGAAACGCTCGGCCAGCTCCCGTTCCACCAGCCGGTCGCCGGGCCGCAGCCGGCCCGCGATGATGTCCTGCCGCAGCCCCGCAAGGACGCGCTCGCGCACCGCGCCGAGCGGTTCGATCTTCCCCATGCGTCCCATCTTCGCCGACTCCGGCGGTGTTTTACGGAGCGTTAACGGGCGTGACATCGGTCCGAAGGGTTGACGGGAGGACCATGACGACAGTTTGGTATACCAAAAATCAACGGGCTTCAAAACTGACGAACTTCAAAACCAACGAACTTCAAAACCAACGGACTCCCCGCCGGCCCCACCCCGAATCGCCCCTGGAGGCCCCGTGTCCCTCGCCGACCGTGCAGCGGCCACCGGCACCACCGCAGCGTCCGTCCCCGACCCCCGGCTCACCAACGAAGACCTCGCGCCCGCGGGCAAGCGCACCTGGAAGGTCTTCGACCTCTTCGCCCTGTGGATGTCCGACGTCCACAACCTCGGCAACTACACCTTCGCCGCCGGACTGCTCTTCCTCGGCATGAACGTCTGGCAGGTCTTCACCTCCCTGCTCGTCGGCTTCGTGATCATCTACGCCGGGATGAACATGATGGGCCGCATCGGCCAGCGCACCGGTGTGCCGTTCCCCGTCGTCAGCCGCATCGCCTTCGGTGTCTGGGGCGCCAACGTCCCGGCGCTGATCAGGGCCGTCATCGCCATCATGTGGTACGGCATCCAGACCTACCTGGCCTCCGTCGCCGTCAACGTGATGCTGCTGGCCGCCTGGCCCGGGCTGGAGTCCTGGACGCACTCCTCCTTCCTCGGCCTCGACGCGCTCGGCTGGCTCTCCTTCGTCGCGCTGTGGCTGGTCCAGGCGCTGATCATCAGCCGGGGGATGGAGTCGGTCCGCAAGTTCCAGGACTTCTGCGGCCCCGCGATCTGGCTGGTGATGATCGCGCTGGCCCTCTGGATCTTCGCCAAGGCCGGCTGGAGCATCTCCCTGACCAGCACCCCGCACCCGGTGTCGACCGGCGAGCAATGGCGCCAGTGGTTCGGCGCGATCGGCCTGATCCTCGCCACCTACGGCACGCTGATGCTCAACTTCTGCGACTTCTCCCGCTTCGCCCCCGACTACCGCACGGTCCGGCGCGGCAACTTCTGGGGCCTCCCCGTCAACTCCACGGCCTTCGTCATCCTCTCCGTCGTCGTCACCGCGGGCGCCTACGAGGTCTTCGGCAAGGAGATCACCGACCCCGCCTATCTGGTCGCGGAGATCGGCAACACCTGGGTCCTGGTGCTGGGCGCGCTGACCTTCGCCATCGCCACCATGGGCGTCAACATCGTCGCCAACTTCGTCTCCCCGGCGTACGACCTGGCCAACGTCTGGCCGCAGAAGATCACCTTCCGGATCGGCGGCATGATCAGCACGGTGGCGGCCCTGGTCGTCACCCCCTGGAACCTCTTCTCCAACCCGACCGTCGTCAACTACTTCCTCGGCGGCCTCGGCGCCTTCCTCGGTCCGCTGTTCGGCGTGATCATGGTCGACTACTACTGGGTCAAGCGCGGCCAGGTCGACGTCGACCAGCTCTTCCGCGCCGAACCGGGCTCCCCGTACCACTACCGCAAGGGCGTCAACCCCAAGGCGCTGTGGGCGTTCCTGCCGTCGGCGGCGGTGGCGGCCGTGCTGGCGCTGGTGAAGACCTTCGGCGATGTGGCGCCGTACTCCTGGTTCATCGGTACGGCGATGGCCGCCGGGCTCTACGGACTCCTGTGCCGGAGCGAGCGGACGGCCGGGGCGGAGGGCTGAGTTCCGGTGCGGATCGTCGTCACCAACTGCAACACGACGCAGACGATGACCGAGGAGATCGTCCAGGGTGCCCGGGCCGCCGCGAGCCCGGGCACCCTCGTGACCGGGCTGACCCCCGGGTGGGGACCCGAATCGGCGGAGGGCTGGCTCGACAGCTACCTCTCCGCCGCCGCGGTCATCGACACCCTGCGGACCTACGACGGACCGCCGTACGACGCGGTCGTCCTGGCCGGGTTCGGGGAGCACGGGCGGGAGGGCGTGCGGGAACTGGTCGGCGTACCGGTCGTCGACATCACCGAGGCCGCGGCACACCTCGCCTGTCTGCTGGGTCGGCGCTACGGCGTCGTCACCACCCTGGAGCGGACCCGCGGGCAGATCGAGGACAGCCTGGAGACGGCGGGCGTGGCCCGCAACTGCGCCGCCGTCGTCGGCACCGGCCTCGGCGTCCTCGACCTCGACAACGGCGAGCGCACCCGGGCCGCGCTGCTGACCGCCGCCGAACGGGTCCGGGCGGCGGGCGCGGAGGTGCTGGTCCTCGGCTGCGCCGGCATGACGGGGCTGCGGCGGTCGGTGGAAGCGGTGGGGCGGGAACTGGGGCTGCCGGTCGTGGACGGCGTGGCGGCGGCGGTGCGGCTGGCGGAGTCGCTGGTCGCCCTCGGGCTGACCACGAGCCGGGCGGGCGGCTACGCGGCGCCGCTGCCGAAGCGGCGGGAGTGGGGCCGGTGGGGCCGGCCGGGTCCCTGACCGAGTCCCCCTACTTCCCGCGCGGGGGGAACCTCCTACGCTTCCGGTACGGGTGCGGCCCCTGCCCTTGCCCCGCGGGGCGTACTGTCCGCCCCGCCCCGACTGGAAGGACCCGTATGCCGGCCCGGACCGACGACCAGGACTTCCTGGGCGCCACCGCCGACCGCCTCGCCGCGCTGCCCGCCGTCCGCGCGGTCGCCCTCGGCGGCTCCCGCGCCCAGCGCACCCACCACCCCGACAGCGACTGGGACCTGGCGGTCTACTACCGCGGCGCCTTCGACCCGGCCGACCTGCGCGCCGTCGGCTGGGCGGGTGAGGTCAGCGAGATCGGCGCCTGGGGCGGCGGCGTCTTCAACGGCGGGGCGTGGCTGACGATCGACGGCCGGCGGGTCGACGTGCACTACCGGGACCTGGACGCGGTCGAGCACGAGCTGGGGGAGGCGGCGGCGGGCCGCTTCCGGGTCGAGCCGCTGATGTTCCACCTGGCCGGTATTCCGACGTACCTGATCGTCGCGGAGCTGGCGGTCAACCGGACCCTGCGCGGCCACCTGCCCCGCCCCGCCTACCCGGAGCCACTGCGCCGGACCGCCCCCGAGCACTGGTGGGGCCTGGCCGGCGCCACCCTCGACTACGCCGAGGCCGGGCACGCCCCCAAGGGTGCCGTCACCCAGGTCGCGGGCGCGATCGCCCTCGCCACGCTCCAGACGGCGCACGCGGTGCTGGCGGGGCGGGGAGAGTGGGTCACCAACGAGAAGGGGCTGGTGGAGCGGGCCGGGCTGGGCGCGATCGACACGCTGCTGACCGGGCCGGCCCCGGGGCCGCGGGCCCTCGCCGGGGCGGTGGGGGAGGCGAGAACGCTGCTGGCGAGCGCCGTGGACGCCGCCGCGCGCCGCTGAATCAACGCTGCGCGGTGGGCCGTACGACGATCTCGTTGAGGTCGACCCGGTCCGGCTGGGCGACGGCGTAGGCGATGGCGTCCGCGATCGCCACCGGGTCCAGGGCGATCGCGTCCCGGCGTTCCAGGAGCGCGGCGCGGGCGGCCGGGTCGGCCACCGCGTTGACGAAGTCGGTGTGCACGAAACCCGGGGAGACGACGGTGACACGCAGGTCACCGACCTCCTGCCGCAGCCCTTCGCACACCGTGCACACGGCCGCCTTGGTCGCGGCGTAGACCGCCTGGCCCGGGACGGTGCGGTACGCGGCCGTCGACGCCACCGTGATCAGGTGCCCGGCCGCCTGGCGGCGGAAGACCGGCAGCGCGGCGGCGATGCCGTACAGCACGCCCCGCAGATTCACGTCGATCATGTCGTCCCATTCGTCGACGCGCAGATCCGCCAGCGGGGAGATCGGCCCGATGCCCGCGTTGTTGACCAGGACGTCGAGCCGCCCGAACTCGTCGACCGCCGTGCCGACGAGACGGACGAGGTCCTCGCGCCGCCGTACGTCGGCCGGTACGCCGAGGGCGCGGCCGCCGCCCTCGCGGATCTCGGCGGCGAGCCGCTCGACCCGGTCTCCGCGCCGGGCGCCGAGGACGACCGTCGCGCCGCGCTCCGCGAGGGCCAGCGCGGTGGCCCGGCCGATGCCGCTGCTGGCGCCGGTGACGACGATGACCTTGTCGCGGATCCCTCCCGTCTCGCCCGTCTCTCCCGTCTCGCCGGTCTCGCCGGTCTCGCCGGTCTCGGTACGGGGCTGGTCCGTGTGGGACATGGTGTGGTGCTCCTCAGATCGTTCGCCGGGTCGTTCGTCGGAACGCCCATTGGGCGGGTCCGACGGGGTGACTTCAGTCTGCGGTAGCTTCAGCCTGGTATACAGAGCCGCTTTATTCTGGAACCAGAGGTGCCACGACATGCCGCAGCAGCCGCCGGACCAACGCCGTGAGCTGGCCGCCTTCCTGCGCAGCCGCAGGGAGCGGATCACCCCCGACCAGGTGGGGATGCCGCCCACCGGCCGTCGCCGGACGCCCGGACTGCGCCGGGAGGAACTCGCGTTGCTCGCCGGGATCAGCGCCACCTGGTACACGTACCTGGAGCAGGGCCGGGACATCCGGGCCTCCGACCAGGTGCTCGACGCCCTCGCCACGGCGCTGCGGCTCGACCGCCACGAACGCGACCACCTCTTCCGGCTGGCCGGACACACCCCCGGGCCCGAGGCCGAGCCGCCCGAGCCGCTCGCCGCCGAGGTGGCCGCCGTCCCGCTGCTGCTCCAGCCGCGGCCGGCGTACATCATCAACGGCACCTACGACGTGCTCAGCCACAACGCGGCGGCCGGGCGCCTGTTCCCGAACCTCGCCGAGCCGGCGGACCGGCCGGCGAACTTCGCCCGCTGGACCTTCCTCGACCCGGCCGCCCGGGACTTCCTCGTCGACTGGGAGACGGAGGCGCGCGGCTTGCTCGCCCGGCTGCGGACCCTGGCCGGACGGCACCCGGGCGACCCCCGGTACACCAGGCTGATCGACGAGCTGAAAGAGGGCAGCGCACACGTGCGCGCCTGGTGGCAGCGGTACGACGTACAGGTCCAGCACGGCGGACGGAAACGGATGCGGCGTCCCGGGGGAGCGGTGGCCGAGTACGTCTACACGGCGTTCCACCTGGCCGAACGGCCGGAGTTCACACTCGTCGTCTACACAGAGGAAGAGACAGAGGGGAAGACAGAGGAAGCGACAGAGGAAGCGACCGAGGAAGGCACCGAGGGCCCGGAAGCCGTCACCTCGTAGAAACGGCGCCGTTCGCTTTCGCGTACATGCACGCCGTACGGTGGGGAACCGTAAGTGACAAGCCCGGCCACCGTCGCCCGAAGGCTCACCCGCCCTCGACGAGACGACTGGAGGCCGTGCCGTGTCCCGCCGCACCCCCGCCCTCGCCCTTCCGCCCTGGCTGGCGCACGCCCTGCGCGCCCAGCGCGGACCGGTGCCCTGGAGCGCGGTCGTGCGCGGGGCGCTCGCCGCCGGGCCGCTGCTGATCGCCGCCGACGCGGCCGGGCGGATCTCCCTGGGAGTCGTCGCCGCGATCGCCGCCATGCTGGCCGGGATCAACGACCGGCCGGGCAGCCGACGGGTCTCCGTCCGGCGGATCGGCTTCCCCGCGCTCGCGGGCGCGGCCGGACTGGGCGCCGGTACGTACGCCGGGGCGCACCTCGGCGCCGTCGTGCTGACCCTCGTACTGACCGTGCTCGGACTGTTCGCCGGGAGCCTCAGCGCCGTCGGACCGGTGGCGTCCGGGGCGGCCACCCAGGTGCTGGTGGCCGCCGCGATCGGCGCTGGGATGCCGCTGCCCGATCCCGGCTGGCAGCGCGTGCTGGCCTTCCTCGCCGGAGCCGGGTGGCTGCTCGCCCTGCGGCTGGCCCTGCCCACGCCCGGCCCGCTGACCGGCGACTTCCGCGCGGACTTCCGCCTCGACTTCCGGTTCGACGGGGAACGCGCGGCCGTCGCCGGGGTCTACGACGCCGTCGCCGCGCTGCTCGACGCGACCGGCACCGAGCACGCCGTCGCCCGCCGGGCCGCGCTCACCGCCGCGCTGGACCAGGCGCAGGACGCGTTCGCGGGCCCCCGGCTGCGCCGTTACGCCTCCTCCTCGGCCGAGCGCCGGCTGCACGCGCAGTACGCCGCCGCGCTGCCGCTCGCCGAGGCCGCGACCGCGCTGGCCTGGGCCGGCGAGCCTCTTCCCCGCCGCGCCAGTGAAGGGCCCCGGCGGCTCGCGGCAGCCGTCCGCGCCGGCGCGCACACCGGGCCACTGCCCGCCCCCGCGCGCTCCGCACCCGGCCTGCGCGCCCTCGACGACGCCCTGCTGCACGCCGCCGTCGCCTTCGACCGGGGCCGCGGCGGCGACCTGCCCACCCGCCGGCGGTCGCCCGGTTCCGTGCTGCGCACGGTCCTCGGCGCGGGCGGACGGGAGTACGGGCTGCGGGTCGGCCTCTGCTTCGGGGCCGGCGCGGCCGTCGCGCAGGCACTGCACCACGCCCAGTGGTACGGGCCGCACCAGCACTGGTACTGGCTGCCCGCCACCGCCGTCTTCCTGGTCAAGCCGGATCTCGGGCCGCTGGCCTCCCGGGTGCTGTGCCGGGCCGCCGGGACGGTCCTCGGCGCCCTGGTCTTCACCGCCCTCGCCGCCGTACTGCCCCGGCCGGAGGGGCTCGTCGCGCTGGTCGCCGTCGCCGGTGCGCTGATCCCGGTGGCCACCCGGCACTTCGCCGCGCAGACCGCTGTGGTCACCGTCCTCGTGCTGGCCCTGGTCATGGTCGGCGGCGAGCCGCAGGCGTCCGCCGGGCGCATCGGCGAGACCCTGCTGGCCTGCGCGATCGTGCTGGTCGTCGGGCATCTGCCGATGCCGGGGCGGGGCGGCGCCGGGGTCCGCGCCCGGCTCACCGCCGCCGGGGACGCCGGGCACGCCTATCTCGCCCACGTACTGAGCCAGTCCGACGACCGGGCCCGGCGCTGGGCGCTGCGCCGGGAGGCGTACCGCACGCTTGCCGAGGCCCGCGCGGCCATCGCGCTGGCCGCCGCCGAGCTGCCCGCCCTGGCCCGGCACTCCGAGGGCGCCGACGAGGTCGCCGCCACCCTGGAACGGCTCGCCGACACCACCACCGCGTGCGCCGTGCACCTCGACGACACCGGCCGGCTCACCCCGCGCCACCTCGAACGGCTCGCTGAGCTGCGTGACGAACTCACCGAGCGGCGCACTCGCGCCGGCGTGCGCCTGCCGGAACTCCCACTCGCCGGCTGACCCGCCCGGGATGCCGCGCGGGCGCCGTACGTTGGCCCCATGACGCATCCCGCGCAGCCGCAGTCGCCCCCCGGGCAGCCCGCCGATCTCGTCATCACCGGATGCACCGTCCTCGTCCACGAGGAAGCCGGGAGAACCGGGGAAGTTAGGGAAGCCGGGGAAGCCTGGGAGGCCAGGGAAAGCGGAGAAGCCGGAGAAGGCGGAGAAGCCGGAGAAGGCGGAGAAGCCGGAGAAGGCGGAGAAGCCGGAGAAGGCGGAGAAGCCGGAGAAGGCGGAGAAGCCGGAGAAGCCGGAGAAGCCGCGGAGCGCCTCTCGTTCACGCCGGACGCCGGCATCGTCGTGCGCGGCGGTGTCATCGCGTCCGTGACCACCGCCGAGGCGGCTGCCGCCCTGCCCGCCGCCGAACGCATCGACGCGCGCGGCCAGGTGGCGCTGCCCGGACTGATCAACTGCCATACGCACGCACCCATGGTCGCCCTGCGCGGCCTGGCCGAGGACCTGCCCACCGAGGAATGGTTCAACGACGTCGTCTGGCCGGTGGAGTCCAACCTCACCGCGCGGGATGTCGAACTGGGCGCCCGGCTCGCCTGCGCCGAGATGATCCGGGCCGGCGTGACCTGTTTCGCGGACCACTACTTCGCCATGGACACGGTCGCCGACGTCGTCGCCGAGTGCGGGATGCGGGCGCTGCTCGGACAGGCGTACTTCTCCTCGCAGGGGCGCGAGGGGCGCGAGAAGTCCCTCGATTTCGCGCTGCGCCGTCGGGGTGGCGCGGACGGCCGGATCACCACCGCCCTCGCCCCGCACGCCCCCTACACCGTCACCGACGCCGACCTGGCCGCCACCGCCGAACTCGCCCGCGCCCACGGCCTGCCCGTCCATCTGCACGCCGCCGAGAACCGCGACCAGACCGAGAGCAGCCTCGCCCGGCACGGCGCCACCCCCGTCGAGATCCTGGACCGCACCGGCGTCCTCGACACCGACGTGCTGATCGCGCACGGCACCGGCATCCTCGACCGCGACCTGCCGGTGCTGGCTCGGGCGGGCGGCCGTACGGCGGTGGCGACCGCGCCGCGCGGCTACCTCAAGTTCGGCTGGCCCACCACCACTCCGATCCATGCCCTGCGTTCCATCGGCGTGGACGTGGGACTGGCCACGGACGGTGCCGCCTCCAACAACTCCCTCGACGTGTGGGAGTCGATGGCGCTCACCTCCCTGGTCCAGAAGCAGACCGAGGGCGACCCGCGCTGGCTGACCGCGCGTCAGGCGCTGCACCACGCCACGGTCCAGAGCGCCCGCGCGGTCGGCCTGGGGGAGACGGCCGGCCGGATCGCGCCGGGCCGGCGGGCCGACCTCGTCCTGGTCGACTTCACCGGACCGCACACCCAGCCCGTGCACGACCTGGCCGCCACCCTTGTGCACAGCGCCCGTTCCTCCGACGTGCGCACGACCGTCGTCGACGGACGGGTGCTGATGCGGGACCGCCAACTGCTCACCCTCGACGTCCCGTCGGTGGTACGGGAACTGGAACGGCGGCTGCCCACGCTGGTCGAACGCGGCCACGGCAGGCGCGTCCAGACGTACGACACCTGACCCTTTCCGCCCGTTCCCATCCTTTCCGTTCCCTTCTGCCTTTCGGTTCCCTCCTGATCCCTCCTGATCTCTTCCGCTCTCTTCTGATCCCTTCTGATCCCTTCTGGTCCCTCGCGGTCTCTTCCGGAGGTGCCGGAAGTTTTTCCCGCGCGCGCGATGAGTTCCGCCGCCGCCACCGGTCCACCTCCTGACGGACCGTTGCACAGGAGGAGCCCATGTCGCTTCCCGAGATCGTCTCCCGCCATGAATGGCGCGTGGCGCGCGAGGCGTTGCTGGCCAAGGAGAAGGCGGCCACCCGCGCGCGCGACGCGCTCAACGCCGAGCGGCGCGGACTGCCCATGGTGGAGATCGACAAGGAGTACGTGTTCGAGGGCGGTGACGGCAAGGCCACCCTGCTCGACCTGTTCGAGGGACGGCGGCAACTCGTCGTCCACCACTTCATGTTCGCCCCCGAGTGGGACGCCGGCTGCCGCAGCTGCTCGGCGTTCCTGGACCAGATCGGGCATCTGGCGCACCTGCGGGCCCGCGGCACCTCGTTCGCGGCGGTGTCCCGGGCGCCGTACCCCAAGATCCTGCCGTTCAAGGCCCGGATGGGCTGGACGCTGCCCTGGTACTCGTCGTACGTCACGGACTTCAACGAGGACTTCGACGTCACCCTCGACCACGAGGGCGAGCTGATCGAGCGGCCGGGCCTGAGCTGTTTCCTGCGGGACCACGACCGCGTCTTCCACACCTATTCGACGTACGAGCGCGGCCTCGACTGCCTCGGCTCGACCACCAGTCTGCTGGACCTGACCGCACTGGGGCGCCAGGAGGCGTGGGAGGAACCCGAGGGGCGCGCGTCGGCTCTCGGCGCGCCTGTGGGCAGTGAGCGCCTCCGTTACCACGACGAATACGAAGACTGACAGTGACTGCTACGGAAAGTAACCGAAACGGCTGAAAGGGCGAGACGAAGCTCACTCTTTGCGGTGAACGAGTGTCAGCTACGTCTCGATAGCGTCACTTGGCGAGCCGTTCACCCCATCGTTGGCGTTTAACTCTACGAGTGCAACGTTGGATGGAGGTGCGGAGTGAACGGGCGAACAGTGCTCGAACGCTTTCCGGCCGGTGGACCACGCGGGTCCTGGCCGGCCGAGGAGTTCGCGAACGCGCGGCGCCAGGAGGGACTGCCCGCCGAGGTCGTCATGGACCTCGCGACCGACATGTTCCTGGTGATCGTGCGGGGCGGTGACGCGGCCGGGAACGCCGCGGCCTGACCGCGCCGCTCCCTTCGCGGGTGGCTGATCAGACCCGCTTGGGCGCGGGCACCGGCGTGGTGAACTGCTCGGCCTGGAGCGAGTACAACTCGGCGTAGACACCGCCGGTGGCGAGCAGCTCGTCGGGCGTCCCGGACTCCACCAGGCGGCCCTGGTCCAGGACGTGCACCAGATCCGCGTGGCGCACGGACGCCAGCCGGTGCGTGATCAGCACCACCGTCTGGCCGCTGCCGGCCAGCGCCCGGATCTTCTCGAAGACCTCCAGCTCGGCCCGCGCGTCCAGCGCCGCGGTCGGCTCGTCCACCACGAGGATGTGGCCCTTTCGGTAGGCGGCGCGCGCGATCCCGAGCCGCTGCCACTGCCCGCCGGACAGCTCGTGGCCGCCCGTGAAGTGCCGGGCGAGCAGCGTGTCCAGACCGTGCGGCAGGTCCGCGACCACCTCTCCGGCCCCCGCCTCGGCGACCGCGCCGGCCACCCGCTCCTCGTCCAGCGGGGCGGTGGAGCGGCCCACGGCGACGTTCACCCGGGCCGTGAACGGCCACCGTTTGAAGTCCTGCGCCACCATCGCGATCCGCTCGGCCAGCTCCCGCCGGTCGGCCGCGGCGGCGTCGACCCCGTCCCACAGGACGCGTCCCCGCTCCGGGGTGTAGAGCCCGGCGAGCAGCTTGACCAGCGTGGTCTTGCCCGAACCGTTCTCACCGACGAGCGCGACGATGCGGCCGAGGGGGAGGCTGAGCGACACGTCGTCGAGCGCGGGGCGGGTGGCGTCGCCCGGGTAGTGGAAGGTGACGTTCTCGAAGCGGATCTCGCGCGGGTCGGCGGGCAGCGCCGTGCCGCCCGCCGGGATCGTGCGCTTGGCCGCCTCGACGTGCAGCCGCTCCAGGTCGCCGACGAACAGTGCCTCCTCGTGCAGCGCGTTCACCTCCACCACCAGGGTCTCCAGGCTCTGCGAGCCGGTGCGGATCGCGATCACCGCGGTGCCCGCCACCGACAGGGCCATCGCCCCGCCCAGCAGCAGCCCGCCGAGCGTCGCGTACGTCCCCGCCGTCGCCAGCCCGGTCCAGGCCGCCGCGATCAGGCCGGTACGGGCCGCCAGCCCCGCCAGCCGGGCCTGCTCCGCCTCCGCCGTCTCCGACATCGCCCGGTAGTGCCGCAGCAGGAACCCGCCCACCCCGTGCACCCGGATCTCCGGCGCCGCCTCCGGCTCGATGAGCAGACCGGCGATCAGCCGGCCGGCCCGCACGTGCTGCACCCACGCCTGATAGGACTCGTACCGGCGCCGGGCGACCGTCAGCGCGCTCCAGGCACTCGGCAGCGTCATGGTCACCAGCAGCGGCAGCAGCGCCGGGTGCAGCACGGTCAGCACTCCGGCCGCCGTCACCAGCGAGATCAGCGCGTTGATCACCCGCGCGCTGTACGCGATCATGTGCCGGGCCGATACGGCGCCGTACTGGGCGGTGTCCAGCAGCTTGTGGAAGGCGTGGTCCTCGATGGCGGCCAGTTCCACCTCGGTCGCCCGCTGAAGGTACTGCTCCGTCGCCACCCGCTCCACCTTGGGCTCCAGCCGCCCCGTGGCATACGTGGTGGCCGCCCGCAGCAGCGCCGCAACCAGCATCATCGCGGCCACCGTGACCAGCGCGGGCAGGGCGTCGCGCAGCCGCTCCTCGATCGGCCCCGGTGTCATCAGCCGGCCCAGCACGCTGTTGACCGCGAGCAGACTCACCGCCTGGGCCACACCCCGCCCGGCCTCGGCCGCGAGGACGGTCCGCGCGGCCACCGGGTCGGCTCGCCGGGCGAGCCGGAAACTGGCGGCCAGCAAGGCCGGCAACCGGGTCACCATGGACCGGAAGCCCAGTTCCAGGAACGCGTCGGAGTGCTGGTTCCAGCCCGTGTCGTAGCGCAGCGGGCCGCCGAAGAGCAGCCGCTCCGACTCCGACACCCCGGACGGCTCCGGCTTCCCGGCAGCAGGCTCCGGGTTTCCGGTCGGCTTCGATTTGCCGGTCGGCTTCGATTCTCCGGTCGGCTCGGATTTCCAGGGCGGCATGGATTTCCAGGTCGGCCCGGATTTTCCGGCAGGCTCCGCGCCACGCTTCTTCCGCACCGTCGGCCTCCCCGATCGTGGACGGACGCCACTATGGCGGGGCGGCGCACGCGGGGACAGGGCGCGACTGGGGGAGAACGGTGCGCGCGGGCGCACGACAGTTCCCGTACGCCGGGTGGTGCGGTCCTACCGGCCCGGCGTCAGGCGGAGACCGGGCGGGACCAGCTCGGTGTGGTGCCTGTCAGCCGGCACACCGCGAGGTAGAGGGGGATCGGCGGGGTGTAGGGGACCTCGCCGTCCGGGCGGTAGATCAGTCCGGGGAGGTCGGGGGAGTCGGGCAGGACCGCGCCGGTGGCGTACCGGGCGGGTGCCGGCCACTCCATGGCGTAGTCGGAGTCGGAGGGGACGATCCACCACCAGTGCGCCTCGTCGGCGTAGACGCACCCCACCCGGGGAAGCCGGGGCAGCACCTGCTGGCCCAGGATCGGAGGGACCGCCACCGCGTCGCAGCCCAGCGGGGCGCTCATGCCGTCGGGGACGGGGAGGCGGTGCGGTGTCCGCGGCGCGTTCAGCCGGCGCTGGAGCCGGACCAGCGTGTCGAGGCCGCGGACCCGAGCACCCGGTGCACCCGATACAGCCCTCACAGTCGTTCTCCCCCCGTTCCGTGACGTCCCGCTTCGGTGCCGAACCCGGGCCCGGGGCCGATCCGGGGCCTGGATCCAGTCCCAGGTACGGGTCCGGGTCCGGTTCCGATCCCGTGTCCGATCCCCTGCTGCCTGAGCTGTCCGGTCCCCTGCTGCCCGGTCCGGTGCGGTGCCCTGGCGGGAGCCGCGTCGTCCGTGCGTACGTGCGTCCCGTCCGCCCTGGTGTGCGTCACGTCCTCGCGGTCGGAGCCCTCGCTGCCGGAGCCCTCGTCGGCGGAGTCGCTGCGCGGGTGCTCGTCACTGGGTTCGTCGTTGCCGGCGCCCTCGTCGCCCGGACCCTCGGTGCCGGAGTCCTCGTCCGGCGGGCCGGGCTTGGGGCGGGCGCCCCAGCCCAGGTCGTCGCGCGGCTCCGGAGCACCGGCCACGTCGTCCGCCACCCGCGCCAGCTCGGCCCAGACCAGCAATCCCGGGCCGTGCTCCTGTGCGCCCCAGGCGTGACACAAGGCGTCGACCAGGAGCAGCCCTCTGCCGTGCTCGTCCTCGGGCTGCCGCCCGGACGACGGCTGGGGCTGCCCCGGCGCGCACCCCTCGTCCCGTACGGCTATCCGCACCAGGTCGGCGCGGTCGTACAGCTCGCACACTATGTGGCTGCTCGCCGTGTGCACGATGGCGTTGGTGACCAGCTCGGAGACGACCAGAGCCGCCGTGTCGCAGGTGTCCTCACACACCGACCAGCCGGTCAGCCGGGCGCGCGTCAGGCGTCTGGCCTGGGCGGGAGAACCCGGATGGGCGGCCAGCTCGAAGCGGAACCGGCGCTCGGCAGCCGGCCCCGAGGGGGCGGCCCCCGTGGCGGCGCCCGGGCCGTGGGGGCCCGCGGCGGCCTCTGTTCCTAAAGGCGCGGACGGAATCACGCTTGCCACTATCGCCCCGCCGTGAACACTTGGCAAGAGTCACTCTGAAAATTGCAGAGTGCTGTGTGACGTTCTGGACAGGCGTGGCACACTGCTCGCAACAGCACGTCGA
Source organism: Streptomyces sp. JW3 (assembly GCF_052216785.1). Lineage (NCBI taxonomy): Bacteria > Bacillati > Actinomycetota > Actinomycetes > Kitasatosporales > Streptomycetaceae > Streptomyces > Streptomyces sp. JW3. Next base: position 54,970 of record NZ_JBQOUX010000018.1, read on the forward strand.
GCGGCGCCACTTCAGCTCCGGTCCGAGGTCTGCCCAGGCATTCGGACGGGTCCGAGGAGGGCGCCGCCGGGCTGTCCGCGCGCGCTCGCGGCCGGCCCGGCACGCTCGGGGGCTGCGGTACTACTCGATACGTCTCGATACGACTCGAACGGCTCGACACGTGACAACGGGACTCTTCGTGGAGGTGGAGCGGTGAGCGAACCGCGGTCCGCGCCGACCGTCGGCCAGGTCGTTCTCGGCCGACGCCTGCTGGACCTGCGGGAAAGCGCCGGGATGAAGCGCGAGGAGGCCGCCCGCATCCTCCGCGTCGCCCCCGCCACGGTCCGCCGTATGGAGATGGCCGAGGTCGCGCTGAAGATCCCGTACCTCCAGCTGCTCCTGAAGGCGTACGGCGTCTCCGAGGAGGAGGCCGACGCCTTCGTCCTGCTGGCCGAGGACGCCAACAAGCCGGGGTGGTGGCAGCGGTTCCACGACATCCTGCCCGGCTGGTTCTCGATGTACGTCAGCCTGGAGGGTGCCGCGGCCCTCATCCGCTCCTACGAGCCGCACTTCGTTCCCGGACTGCTCCAGACCGAGGACTACGCGCGCGGGGTGCTGAAGTCGGGCGCCATCGGCCAGACCCGCCCCGACGACATCGAACGCCATGTCGATCTGCGGATGCGGCGCCAGGACCTGCTCACTCGCAAGGACGCGCCCCGCCTGTGGGTGGTCATGGACGAGACCGTGCTGCGTCGCCCGGTCGGCGGCCCAGAGGTGATGCGGGAGCAGCTCGACAGACTGATCGAGGCCGCGGAACTGCCCAACGTGACCCTCCAGGTCGTCCCGTTCGCGAACGGGCCGCACCCCGGGACGTACGGGCCCTTCGTGCTCTTCCGATTCGCCGTGCCGGAACTTCCGGACATGGTTTACAGCGAGTACCTGACCGGCGCCGTCTACCTGGACGCGCGTGCCGAGGTGGCGACCCACCTCGAGGTCATGGACCGCATGGCGGCCCAGGCCGCTACGGCACATCGCACAAAAGAGATCTTCCGGGATCTCCGCAAGGAGCTGTAATGGATCGCATCACGTCCCAGTCCAGGCCACGGATCCGCGGCCAGCGGATCTACAACGGCATGCCCGCGCGCGAGCTGGGCAGCGAGGGCTGGCACAAGCCGTGGAGCGGCGGCAACGGCGGCAACTGCCTGGAGGCGATGAAGCTCGCCGACGGGCGGATCGCCGTCCGCCAGTCCACCGACCCCGACGGGCCCGCGCTGATCTACACGTCCGCCGAGATGACCGCCTTCATCGAAGGCGCGAAGGCCGGAGAGGCGGACTTCCTGCTCTCCTGAAACCTTGCGCACCGCTTGTTGTTAAGCCTCTTACCGTTCCGTCCCCCTTTCTTGAGCCTGGCTTCGACTTGATCGACTTGATCACCCACCGCCGTACCGGCTTAGCCCTCTGGAGTCCGTCATGACCGGACAGCAGCCCGCCGAGATCGACACGAGCCGACCACACCCCGCACGCATGTACGACTGGTACCTCGGCGGCAAGGACAACTACCCCGTCGACGAGGAGATGGGCCGGCAGATGCTCACCCTCGACCCGAGGGTCCCGGTGATGGCGCGCGTCAACCGCGCGTTCATGCACCGGGCCACCCGCTGGCTGTCGGGCCAGGGGGTACGGCAGTTCCTGGACGTCGGCACCGGCATACCGACCGAACCCAATCTCCACCAGGTTCGCCCAGGAGACCGCGCCCGGCGCCCGCGTCGTCTACTGCGACAACGACCCCATCGTGCTGGCGCACGCGGCGGCCCTGCTGCGCGGCACCCCCGAAGGGGCGACCGAGTACCTCCAGGCCGACGTCCGCGACCCGGACGCCATCCTGGACGGCGCCCGCAAGGTACTGGACCTCGACCGGCCCGTCGCGCTCTCGCTCATCGCGCTGCTGCACTTCATCTCCGACGCGGACGGCGCCCACGACCTGGTCCGCCGCCTGCTGGCCGCGCTCCCCTCCGGCAGCTACCTGGTGGTGACCCACGCGACCGCCGACTTCACCCCCGAGGAGTCCCGGGCGGCCACCGAGAAGCTCAAGGCCGCGGGGGTCACCCTGGCCCTGCGCTCCCGCGAGGAGTTCGCCCGCTTCTTTCACGGCCTCGATCTCGTCGACCCGGGCATCGAAGTGCCGCACCTGTGGCACCCCGAACTGGGCGAGCCGGTGCCCGGCCAGGAGGACGGTGTGATCCCCGGGTACGGGGCGGTGGCACGCAAGCCCTGACAAACGTCCTTCGCACCCCTTTCGTCGCCTAGCAGTGCCGGTTAGTGGGCCGGTCGCGTCATGCCGGTATCGACCCGTCGCGGCTTGGCGTCGTCGGCCGCTCTCCTCATGCTGTCATCGGCCGCTCTCCTCATGCTGTCATCGGCCGCTCGCGTCATGCCGTCATCGGCCCGTCGTACGGACCGATCGGCGCCGGCAGGTGTGAGGGCCGGCCGGTCAGACGGCGGTCGACGGCCGCCGCCACCGCCCGCCCCTCCGCGATCGCCCACACGATGAGCGACTGCCCGCGCGCGGCGTCCCCCGCGGCGAACACCCCGGGCACATTGGTCTCGAAGCCCGTGCCCCGCGCGAGCGTGCCGCGCGGCTCCAGCTCCAGCCCCAACTGGCCGACCAGCCCGTCCTCGCGGTCCGGCCCGGAGAAGCCGAGGGCGAGCAGCACCAGATCGGCCGGAAGCGTCCGCTCCGTACCGGGCAGTGGACGTCGCCCAGCGTCCACCCCGGTCAGGTGCAGCTCCCGCACATGCCCGTCCGGGTCCCCGGTGAGACGGAGCGTGGACGCCGCGAACAGCCGCGCGTCCGCATGCGCCGCCGGCGCGGAGCGAACGTCCCGGGCCTCTTCGTGCGCGGCCGACAGCCGGTACAGCCGCGGGTACGTCGGCCACGGCTCCACCTCCTCGTCACGTTCCGCACCCGGCTGCGCATAGATGTCCAACTGGGTCACGGACGCGGCACCCTCCCGTACCGCCGTGCCCAGACAGTCCGCCCCCGTGTCACCGCCGCCGACTATGACCACATGCTTCCCGGCGGCGGACAGCGGGGAGACCTCGAGATCCCCCTCGCACACCCGGTTGGCCAGCGGCAGATACTCCATCGCCTGATGGACCCCGGCCAGCTCCCGCCCCGGCACCTCCAGTTCCCGCCATGCCGTCGCCCCGGTGGCGACCACCACCGCGTCGTACCGGCTCCGCAGTTCCGCGGCGTCGATGTCCCGCCCGACCGCCGCGGACGTACGGAACCTCGTCCCCTCCGCCCGCATCTGCTCGATCCGCCGCTCCAGATGCCGTTTCTCCATCTTGAACTCGGGGATGCCGTACCGCATCAGCCCCCCGAGCCGGTCGTCCCGTTCGTACACGGCGACCGTGTGCCCCGCCCGGGTCAGCTGCTGCGCCACCGCGAGCCCCGTTGGCCCCGACCCGATGACCGCCACCGTCCTGCCCGACAGCCGGTCCGGCGGGCACGGCGGTGTCAGGCCCTCCTCCCACGCCCGGTCGGCGATGGCGCACTCGACGTTCTTGATCGTGACGGCCGGCTGGTTGATCGCCAGCACACACCCCGCCTCGCACGGCGCTGGGCACAACCGGCCCGTGAACTCCGGGAAGTTGTTCGTGGCGTGCAGCCGGTCGCTCGCCGCCCGCCAGTCCTCCCGGGAGACCAGGTCGTTCCACTCGGGGATCAGGTTGCCGAGCGGACAGGCCTCGTGGCAGAAGGGGATGCCGCAGTCCATGCAGCGGTCGGCCTGCTTGCTGATGATCGGCAGCAGTGCTCCTGGGACGTACACCTCGTCCCAGTCCCGGACCCGTTCCGCCACCGGCCTGCGGGGCCACTCCTGGCGGGGCGTGGTGATGAATCCCTTGGGGTCGGCCATGGCCGTCTTCCTTGCGTACGCGGGGCAGGCCGTGCGTCGTCGGCCGCACTTCCCTGTCACGATACGTCCGGCCGACGACCCCCGCAGGGCGGCCGCCCCTGGTCCTGCGGCCGACCACGAGGTCCGCCGGCCAGCCATGACGGCGCCGTCCCCGGGCCGCCCGTCGTCGCTCAGGTGAGGGCCGCTATGTAGGACATTGCCGCCCCGGCCGACGCCGCCGTACGGACGTGATTCCACGCCGTCCACTCGCGTATATACCTCGGCCAGTACGCGGCCGCCTCCGCACTGTCCGGCCGCAGCCGGGCCAGCGCGTCGTTGCGGGGCACATGGACGGCGATGGTGAGCCCGAACGAGCCGACCAGGTGCAGTCCGCTGCCCAGCAGCAGTTCCACGGTGCCCGCGTCCGGCCAGAGCACGAAGGTCACCACGGCGAGCACCGCGCACAGCAGTGCCGACCCGACGAACAGGACCATGAACGGCGGTGTCACCGCGGCCACGTTGATCGCCTGCATCGCCGCCGTGCCCTGTGCGGGCGGCAGAGCGGCCAGTCCGCGCATGACGAAGGTCGAGAAGCCGCAGAAGACACCGGCCACCAGCCCCGTCCCCAGCACTCCCAGCACCGTCAGTACGAAGTACGGTCCCTCGATCATGCCCGCCCCCGCTTCTCGATGAACCTCGTTGTCATCTGTCCCCCGTGACTTGGTCTCTCGTCATCGCCGCCCCGAGCCGTACCTGGCCCGTACCCGAGCGTTCGCCTGTGCCTGTGCCTGTGCCTGTGTGCTTGTGCCGTGTCCGTGTCCGTGTCCGCGTCCGTGGGCGTGCCCATGCCCTTGCCCCTGCTTCTGGTCTCTTGGGACTGGCGCATGATGGGTGCTGTGGGATGGGAAACGATCACCTGGGACCGGCTCGGCGACCTGCTCGCCGAGCGTCTGCTCGACCTGAAACCGGCCGACGGCGCACCCTGGTGCCGCGTCGCCCTCGACGGAGCCCCGGCGGCCCGTCCCGGTGACCTCGCCGAGCGGGTCGCCGAAGCGCTGCGCCCCCTCGGGCGGCCCTCTGTGGTCGTCGGCACGGACGGCTTTCTGCGCCCCGCCTCCCTCCGCCTCGAATACGGCCGCCAGGACGCCGACTCCTACTACGACGGCTGGTACGACACCCGCGCTCTGTGGCGGGAGGTCTTCACCCCTCTCGAACCGGGCGGCGACGGACGGGTCCTGCCCGACCTCTGGGACCCGGTCACCGACCGCGCCACCCGCAGTCCCTACGTCCACCTCCCGCCCGGCGGGATCCTGCTGCTGCACGGCCCCTTCCTTCTGCGCCACTGGTTCCCCCTCGACCTGAGCGTCCACCTCTTCCTCACCCCCGGTGCACTGCGCCGCCGTACCGCCGAGGCCGAGCGGTGGACGCTGCCCGCCTTCGAACGCTACGAACAGGAGACCGACCCCGCCGGTGCCGCGGACATCCTGGTCCGTGCCGACGACCCGCGGCACCCCGCCTGGAACGGCTGACGCGCCCGCCCCACCTCAGCCACTGGGGCCGTTGTGCCCGAACGGAGTTCAGAGCCAGTCGTTGCGCCGGAAACCCCGGTACAGCGTCAGGCAGGCGACGGCTATCACCCCGAGGACCAGGCCGTAGCCGTACCGCCACCCCAGCTCCGGCATGTGGTCGAAGTTCATGCCGTACACCCCGCAGACCATGGTCGGCACGGCGACGATCGCCGCCCAGGCAGTGATCTTCCGCATGTCCTCGTTCTGCGCGACAGTGACCTGCGCGAGGTGCGCCTGGAGGATGGAGTTGAGCAGTTCGTCGAAGGCGGCTATCTGCTCCGTGGCCCGCAGCAGGTGGTCGGAGACATCGCGGAAGTATGCCTGTATCTCCGGGGCGACGACCCGGATCGGCCGGGTGGCCAGTTCCTCCAGCGGCCGGCCGAGCGGTACCACCGCCCGCTTCAGCTCCAGGAGTTCGCGCTTGAGCTGGTAGATCCGCCCCGGGTCGAGCCGCGCGCCGTCCTCCGCGAACACAGCCGTCTCGACAAGGTCGACATCCGTCTGCACCGCGTCGATGGCGGTGAGGAAGTCGTCGACGACGTGGTCCGCGACCGCGTGCAGTACCGCCGAAGGTCCCTTGGCGAGCTGCTGGGGATCGGACTCCAGCTCCTCGCGCAGCGGCCCCAGCGAGCCGTGCCGTCCGTGCCGCACGGTCACCACGAAGTCCTGGCCGGTGAAGACCATGATCTCGCCGGTATTCACCACCTCGCTGGTGGCCGTCAGCTCCTCGTGCTCGACGTAACAGACCGTTTTGAAGACCGCGAAGAGCGTCTCCCCGTACCGCTCCAGTTTCGGACGCTGGTGGGCCTCGACCGCGTCCTCGACCGCCAGCGGATGGAGATCGAAGAGCTCCGCGATGTCCGCGAACTCCTCGTCCGTCGGCTCGTGCAGCCCGAGCCAGACGAAACCGTCCCCGCGCCTGCGGACCCGCTCCACCGCGTCCACCAGACCGACGCCTCCGGGCACGCGGACTCCGTCCCGGTACGTCACGCAGTTGACCACCGAAGAGCCCAACGGGGAGCGCGCGGGATGGCTGAGGTCGACACGCGGGCGCCGGCGGGCGAGCCGCGCCACGCGACGGAGACGTCCGCCCCTGCCGAGGCTCGTGACCTTCCGCAGATTTCCTGCCATGGACATACGAATCTCCTTGCGTGCATCCCCGTGCGCCGTGCTTCCCGCGCCTGCCGCGCCAGTCTGCCAGTCCGGCGCGGGCCGCGGGTGGGCCTGTGGGAAGGGGAGATTCCGCTTGGTTCCCGGCTGTGGACAACCGGCCGTATTCGGCTGTGCGACCGGTCGTGTCCGGCTGTGGACAACCAACCGGGTCCGGGAGTGGACAGCCGGTCCCACCGGAGCGTCGGCCACTTCCGGCAAGCCGGTCAACTGGGATGATCGGCGCATGACGCCAACCGACGGATATCTCCTCGACAACCGGCAGACCGAGGCGGCGGAGCGTTTCGATGCCTTCGCCACCCTCTTCGACCCCACGACCTTCCGGCACTTCACAGCGATGGGCATCGGACCGGGCTGGCGCTGCTGGGAGGTCGGAGCCGGCGGCACCTCCGTGGTCGCCTGGCTGGCCAAGAAGGTGGGCCCCACGGGGCGGGTCGTCGCGACCGACATCGACATCTCGCGGCTCGGTCCGGCTGCCCGGCCACCGGTCGAGGTGCTGGTCCACGACGTGGGCACCCAGGACCCGCCGGGTGAGAACTTCGACCTGGTGCACGCCAGGCTCGTACTCGTTCATGTGCCGGAGCGGGAACAGGCGTTGCGGTCCATGGTCAAGGCCCTGCGCCCCGGCGGACGCCTGCTGTTGGAAGACGCCGACCCGGCGCTCCAGCCGCTGCTGTGCCCCGATGAGTACGGGCCCGAGCAGCAACTGGCGAACCAGCTGCGGCACGGCTTCCGCAAATTGCTGGCCCGCCGTGGCGCCGACCTTTCCTACGGCCGGCAGCTGCCGCGGCTGCTGCGGGAGGCCGGTCTGCGCCGGGTCGAGGCGGACGCCCACTTCCCGGTGACGTCACCCGCCTGCGCCGCCCTGGAGTCCGCCACGGTCCGCCAGGTCCGCGACCAGCTCGTCACCGCGGGTCTCGCCACCGACCAGGACATCGACCGCCATCTCGCGAACGTCGCCTCGGGCTCCATGGACCTGGCCACGGCCCCCATGATCTCGGCCTGGGGGCGCAAGGCGTAGCGGAGCGGGACGCAGCCCCGGGCACCGGCGGACCGTCGCCGACCGGGGCTTGCTCGCCTGCCCGAGGGGCACGGCGGCCCGTGCACCGCGGCCCGCCGACACGCTCCTCCGCCCTGCGCTCAGCGCTCCCGACCTCCAGGCTCCCGCGCCCGACCTCCAGCATCCGGCATCCGCACCCGCCCATCAGCCTCCGGAGCTCGTAACAGCGACAACTTCGCTCCAGGCACGGCGACCGCATCGCCGCCGTCGCAGCGGCCACCCCGTTGGAGCTACCACCGAACCCCGTCGCAGCGACCATCTCATCCCGTCGCAGTCACCACCGCACCCCGTCGCAGCGACCACCTCACCCGTCACGGCGACGCCCGCACATCCCGCACCGACGCCCCCACATCCCGCACCGAAGGCCGCACATCCCCCGCCGAAGGCCGGATACCTTGACGGCTGGGTCGGCCGCCCACCCGTTCGACCGCCTCCGCCCCTGCCCGGCACCCCCACGCCGCCGCGTCCTCCGGCTCCGCCCCCGACAGCAGGGCCGCGAGAAACGCCCCGGTGAAGGCGTCGCCCGCGCCCGTGGTGTCCCGAGGGGTCGCCGGCACGGCGCGGACCCGGGCGCGCACGGTACCGCCGCACGCCACCAGCGCCCCGTCCGCGCCCAGCTTGGCGACCACCCACGGCACCTGACGGCTCAGCTCCGCCGCCGCGTCGGCAGTCCGGGACAGTCCTGTGATCAGACACGCCTCGTCGTGACTCGGCAGCAGCACCTCCACCCCCTGGACGAGGGAGCGGAAGCGGTCGGCGCCCAGCTCCGCGAGAAAACCGGCCGAGGCGGGATCCAGACTCACCGGCACCGCACGCGCGCGTGCCGCCTCCAGCGCCACCGTCACCAGCGCGCGGCTCGCCGCCGAGAACAGCAGGTAACCCGACAGATGCAGCCGTGCGACACCGTCGAGCAGCGTGTCCGACCAATCGCCGGGCGCCAGCCTGAGCGACGCCCCGCTGTCCGTCAGGAACGTCCGCTCGGCCGAGGCGCGCGCGTCGACCAGACAGACCACCGTCCCCGTCGGTGCCTCCTCGTCCACCACCAGACGGGGACGCACCCCCGCGGCCACCAGCTCCCGCTCGTGCCAGGCCACCGCGTCCGCGCCGACCCGCCCGAGCAGCCGCACGTCCTCGCACCCCTGCTGAGCGGCCCAGCAGGCGACATTGGCACCCGCCCCGCCGGGCAGCCGCCGGATCGAGGCGGCCGTGTCCGTGCCGGCGGCCAGCGGTCCGCGGGGACGGACGACGATGTCCGTGATCACGTCCCCGACGACCAGCAGCGCGCCGCCCGGCCCCGCGGTCACGCCCCGGTCCAGGCCGCCGCCACCCGTGCCGCCAGCCGCACATTGCCGCGCACCGCCGCCAGGTTGGCGCTCAGTGAGGCCCCGTCCGTGTGCCGTACCAGGTGGTCGAGGAGGAACGGGGTGACCGCCTGCCCGGTGACGCCTTTCTCCGCGCACGCGCGCAGCGCGTCGGCGAGCACCCGCGCGTGCAGCTCGGGATCGAGCTGTTCCGCCTCGGGCACGGGCTGGGCGACGACGAGCGCCGACTCCGGTGTCCCGAGCGTGTCCTGAGCCCGCATCACCGCCGCCACTTCCTGCGGCGTACGCAGTGTCCAGTCCACCGGATGTCCCGAGTCGGCCAGGTAGAAGCCGGGGAACCGGTCCGTACCGTACCCGGCCACCGCGACCCCGAGGGTCTCCAGCCGCTGAAGCGTCGCCGGGACGTCCAGGATCGACTTGACCCCGGCGCAGACCACGGTGACGCGGGTGCGCGCCAGGAGACTCAGATCGGCCGACTCGTCCTGCGTCGCAGTCCACTCCCGGTGCACCCCGCCCAGCCCACCCGTTGCGAAGACCCGGATGCCCGCCCGGGCCGCCAGGGACGCGGTCGCCGAGACCGTGGTCGCCCCGCTCGCCCCGGCCGCCACCGCGAGCGGCAGATCGCGGTGACCGAGCTTGCGGATGCCGTCCTCGCCCGCGATCCGTTCCAGTTGCTCCTTCCCGAGCCCGATGTGCGGCCGTCCGTCCAGCACGGCGATCGTCGCCGGAACGGCACCCTCCTGCCGAACCGCCTCCTCCAGTTCCCGCGCCACCTGGAGGTTGCGCGGGCGCGGCAGCCCGTGCGCGATGATCGTGGACTCCAGGGCCACCACGGGCCGACGGGAGTCGACCGCCTCTCGTACCTCTTCCGACACCACCAGCACCACGGGTACGCCTCCTGTCCGTCGGCTCTCCTTCATCCCTGGCGGGCGCGGCACCGGACCAAACCCCTTGCGGCCCTTGGAGCCCGGGACCAGGCTGGTGACCATGACGGACAACACGGCACGTCTCGACCACGTCGTCCTCTGGGTGCGCGACCCGCTCACCTCGGTCGGCTTCTACGAGAAGACGCTGGGGACGGAGCCCCTGCGGGTCACCGAGTTCGCCGCGGGAACGGTGCCGTTCCCCTCCGTACGCCTCAACGAGGAGACGATCTTCGACCTCATGCCGCTCACCATGGCGCCGCGGATGCGGATGCTGCCCGACGCCGCCGACAGCGCGGGCCACCCGGTCAACCACGTCTGCCTGTCCCTCCCGGAAGCCGACTTCGACGCCCTGCGCGGTCGCCTGGAGGACCAGGGATCGCCGGTCTCGGACTTCTCGTACGACTCCTACGGCGCCCGGGGCATGGCCAGGCGCAGCTTCTACTTCACCGACCCGGACGGCAACATCTTCGAGGCGCGGTACTACGCCTGACCCCGGAGGCCTTCTCCGGCGACCACAGCCCGTAGCCGCAGCGGCTGTCAGAACAGCGGCTCGGGCAGCACGCCCTCCAGCGCGAGCAGCTTCCGCTTGGCCTCCAGACCGCCCCCGAACCCCCCGATCCCGCCGTCGCTCTCCACGACCCGGTGACAGGGCACGACGACCGGCAGTGGATTGGCGCCCATCGCCGCCCCCACCGCCTGGGCCGCGCCGGGCTGGCCCACGCGCCCGGCGAGAGCGCCGTACCCCACGACCGTTCCGTAGGGGACACCGGACGCCAGCTCCCGCAGTACCTCCCGGTTGAACCCCGATATCAGGGACCAGTCCAGCGGCAGGTCGAAGGAGTGCCGCGCACCGGAGAAGTACGCCGCGAGCTGCTCCGCCGCCCGCGCCAGCAACGGGTCGCCGGGCGCCTGCACGGGCTCGGTGCCCAGCCGGGACGCGATCCGCTCCAGCGCCCGGTCGCGGACCGGTCCAGCGGCGTGGAACACGACGTTGACCAGGCCCTCGCCGGTCGCGGCCAGCAGCAGCGGACCGATGCCGGTATCGACGACCGTCCACACCACCCGCCGCTCGTACTGCCCAAGGCTGTCCATGCGCACCACCGTACGGCCCGCCACTGACAACGCCCCCGAAAACCGGCGGCCTCTCCCGAGCCCGGCCGCCGGAGCACGGCCGCGGCCACCCACCGCCGCCCGAACCCTCCGCACCCGGCTACGCCTCGCGCCCGATGTCAACGCGCCCGCTGACGTCTCCGAGCCCGACGCCTCCGAGCCCGATGTCCCCCCACCCGGCTACGCCTCCCCGCCCGACGCCTCCTCCCGCGTCGCGTCGCGGATCACGTCGGGCCGGTTGGTGATGATGCCGTCGACGCCGTACCCGGCCGTCAGCCGGGCGTCGGCCGCGTCGTCGACCGTCCAGGCGAAGACCTCCAGCGGCCTGCCGTGCGGCCCGGTGAACGCCTGGACCGCGGACACGTAACCCAGCGAGAGCGAGTCGTACGAGGGATTGATCTGATCGGCGAACTCGGCGTACGCGGGCAGGTCCGACACGGCCGGCGTACCCAGGAGCCCGGTCTTGACGGCCGGCTTCAGCTCATGGACGGTCCGCACGCAGTCCACGCCGAAGCTCTGCACGACCAGCCGGCCGGTCACGTGCCGCCGGTCCAGCCACCCCTCGTTGCCGAGGACCTTGAGGGTCTCCCGCTCGATGCCCGGGTACAGCTCGGGGCTCTTGATCTCCAGCAGCAGCTTCTGGTGGTGGCGCTCGACCCGGCCGACGTACTGCTCCAGCGTCGGCACGCGCGTGCCCGCGTAGGCGGCGCCGAACCAGCTCCCGGCGTCCAGGCGGGCGATCTCGGCGACCGTGAAGTCCTTCACGTTCCAGGGCGCCCGGTCGGGGAACACCTCCTCGGCGTCGGTCGTGCGCCGCAGGCTCTCGTCGTGGATGACGACGAGCTCGCCGTCCTTCGTGCGCTGGACGTCGTTCTCCACCCAGTCGATGCCCAGCTCGGCCGCCTTGTCGACGGCGGCCAGGGTGTTCTCCGGCGCGTACGCGGAGGCGCCCCGGTGGGCGACGACCACCGGCCCCGGTCCGCCGTGGGACGCCTGGGCCAGGGAGGCGGGCGCCAGCAGGGCCGCTCCCAGGAGCGCGGTGGTCGTGACGGCAACTGCGCGCGCGTGCATGCGTACTCCTCGCGTCGAGGTATCACGGACAGCACAACTGTGACAGCAGAGCGTCTCCAGCAGAGGGGCGCAGAATGACCACAGGCTGAATGGAGTTGCTCAACTGCGCTCACCGGGAGGGCACAACTGCGGCAAGGCCGTGATTCTTTGCCGGAGAATCGTTCGACCATTCCGGTGGGGGTCATACTGCTCTGGACCCTGACCGCTCAAGCGGTCCTGGGAGGGGGCGCATATCAGGGAAAGCCAGGACGTAAGAGGGCGGAAGGGTAGCCGCGCATGCAAGGCACGGTCGACGGATTCAGTTACGGACTCGTCACACCGCTGGTGGCCTACCTCATGGCCTGCCTCGGCGGCGCTCTCGGCCTGCGCTGCACCACCAGATCCATGCTGGTCGCCCAGTCGTGGCGGCCCGGCTGGCTGGCGCTCGGCTCGGCGGCGATCGGCTCCGGCATCTGGACCATGCACTTCATCGCGATGATGGGCTTCAGGGTCGAGGGCACACCGATCCGCTACGACCGGCCGATGACGTTCGCGAGCCTGGCCGTCGCCATCGTGATGGTCGGCATCGGCGTCTTCATCGTCGGCTACCGGGGAGCCGGCGGAACGGCCCTGTTCACCGGCGGCACGATCACCGGCCTGGGCATCGCCTCGATGCACTACCTGGGCATGGCCAGCATGAGCCTCGACGGCACTCTGGAGTACAACACCCTCACCGTCGCCGGGTCCGTCGTCATAGCGATGGCCGCCGCCACCGCGGCCCTGTGGGCGGCCGGCCAGGTCCGCGGCTTCTTGTGGACCGTCGGCGCCAGCCTGATCATGGGACTCGCGGTCGCCGGCATGCACTACACGGGCATGGCCGCGCTCGACGTCCATGTGCACGGCACGGCCGGTCCCGTCACCGGCGACTCACCCGCCGGGCTCCTCGCGCCCATGCTGATCGGCCCGCTGGCCTTCCTCCTCCTCGCGGCGGTCGTCGTGATGTTCGACCCGCTCATGGTGATGGGCCGGCCCGCCCGGCCCCCGGCCGACCACAAGCCCGGCGTCCCCGCCCACCCCACCGGCGCCGGACCGGCCCGCCGCCCCGCGCCCCGCCACCCCGCCCTCCGGTACCGGCGCCCACTGGCCCAGCGGCGCCCCCGGACCCCGCAGAACCGCTGATCGAGGCCCATTGTCAGTGGGGGGTCGTACGGTGGATGGCATGCGGCCCGTTTCCCACATCGAACGCACGGTGGCGCCCTTCGAGGTCGTCAGCCCCTACCAGCCGAGCGGCGACCAGCCGGCGGCCATCGCCGATCTCGCCCGGCGTGTCGAAGCCGGCGAGAAGGACGTCGTCCTGCTCGGCGCCACCGGCACCGGCAAGTCCGCCACCACCGCGTGGATGATCGAGAAGCTCCAGCGGCCCACGCTGGTGATGGCACCCAACAAGACCCTGGCCGCCCAGCTGGCGAACGAGTTCCGCGAGCTGCTGCCGAACAACGCCGTCGAGTACTTCGTCTCGTACTACGACTACTACCAGCCCGAGGCGTACGTCCCCCAGTCGGACACCTACATCGAGAAGGACTCCTCGGTCAACGAGGAGGTCGAGCGGCTGCGGCACTCCGCGACCAACTCGCTGCTCACCCGCCGCGACGTCGTCGTGGTCGCCTCGGTCTCCTGCATCTACGGCCTCGGTACGCCCCAGGAGTACGTCGACCGCATGGTCCCGCTCCGGGTCGGCGAGGAGTTCGACCGGGACGAGCTGCTGCGCCGCTTCGTGGACATCCAGTACACGCGCAACGACATGGCCTTCTCCCGGGGCACGTTCCGGGTGCGCGGCGACACCATCGAGATCTTCCCGGTCTACGAGGAGCTGGCCGTCCGGATCGAGATGTTCGGCGACGAGATCGAGGCGCTGTCCACCCTCCACCCCGTCACCGGCGAGATCATCAGCGACGACCAGCAGCTCTATGTCTTCCCGGCCTCCCACTACGTCGCCGGCCCCGAGCGCCTGGAGCGGGCCGTCAACGACATCGAGAAGGAACTGGGGGAGCGGCTGGCGGAGCTGGAGGGCCAGGGCAAGCTCCTGGAGGCCCAGCGCCTGCGCATGCGCACCACGTACGACCTGGAGATGCTCCGCCAGATCGGCAGCTGCTCCGGCGTCGAGAACTACTCGATGCACTTCGACGGCCGCTCGCCCGGTTCCCCGCCGAACACCCTGCTGGACTACTTCCCGGACGACTTCCTGCTGGTCATCGACGAGTCGCACGTCACCGTGCCGCAGATCGGTGCCATGTACGAGGGCGACGCCTCCCGTAAGCGCACCCTCGTCGACCACGGCTTCCGGCTGCCCTCGGCGCTCGACAACCGCCCGCTGAAGTGGGAGGAGTTCCAGGAGCGCATCGGACAGGCGGTCTACCTGTCGGCCACCCCCGGGCAGTACGAGCTGTCCCGCTCGGACGGTGCCGTCGAGCAGATCATCCGCCCGACCGGCCTCGTCGACCCGGAGGTCGTCGTCAAGCCCACCGAGGGCCAGATCGACGACCTGGTGCACGAGATCCGCACCCGCACCGAGAAGGACGAGCGCGTCCTGGTCACCACGCTCACCAAGAAGATGGCCGAGGACCTCACCGACTACTTCCTGGAGCTCGGCATCCAGGTGCGCTATCTGCACAGCGACGTCGACACCCTGCGCCGCGTCGAACTGCTGCGTGAGCTGCGCGCCGGTGAATACGACGTGCTGGTCGGCATCAACCTCCTGCGCGAGGGCCTCGACTTGCCCGAGGTGTCCCTGGTGGCAATCCTCGACGCGGACAAGGAGGGCTTCCTGCGCTCCGGCACCTCCCTGATCCAGACCATCGGCCGCGCGGCGCGCAATGTCTCCGGCCAGGTCCACATGTACGCCGACAAGATCACCCCGGCGATGGCGAAGGCCATCGACGAGACCAACCGCCGCCGGGAGAAGCAGGTCGCCTACAACAAGGCGAGGGGCATCGATCCCCAGCCGTTGCGCAAGAAGATCAACGACATCGTCGCGCAGATCGCCCGCGAGGACGTCGACACCGAACAATTGCTCGGCTCGGGGTACCGCGGCCAGGGCAAGGACGGGAAGGGCGCCAAGACTCCCGTCCCCGCACTCGGCGGGCAGGCCGCGGGCGGCACCAGGGCCGGCAGGAAGAAGTCGGGGGAGACGGTGCCGACCGACCGTCCCGCGGCCGAGCTGGCGGAGCAGATCGAGGAGATGACCGCACGGATGCGGGCCGCCGCGGCGGAGCTCCAGTTCGAGATCGCGGCCCGGCTGCGCGACGAGGTCTCGGAGATGAAGAAGGAACTGCGGCAGATGCGGGAGGCCGGCCTGGCCTGACGGCGTGCCCGGACCCGCGCTGTGTTGCAAGACCGACACAAAGCGCGAACCGGGGTACGGCGCTGTCAGTGCCCCTGCATAGGGTTCTGGAACAACCGCGGGCGTCGCGGCAGGGGACCGCTCGAGAGGGGAATCAGCGCGTGACCGTCAACATGACCAAGGGTCAGGCCATCAGCCTGGAGAAGGCCGGCGGCGGCAGCCTGACGTCGGTGCGCATGGGCCTCGGCTGGCAGGCGGCTCCCCGGCGCGGCCTGTTCGGGTCGCGCACACGGGAGATCGATCTGGACGCCTCCGCCGTGCTGTTCGCGGACAAGCAGCCGGTCGACGTCGTCTTCTTCCGCCACCTGGTGAGCGACGACGGCTCGGTGCGCCACACCGGGGACAACCTCGTGGGCGGCGTCGGCCAGGGCGGCGACGACGAGGCGATCCTCGTCGATCTCCAGCGCGTCCCGGTCCACATCGACCAGATCGTTTTCACCGTGAACTCCTTCACGGGCCAGACCTTCCAGGAGGTGCAGGACGCCTTCTGCCGCCTGGTCGACGAGACCAACGGCCAGGAACTCGCCCGCTACACCCTGGCCGGCGGCGGAGCGTACACGGCGCAGATCATGGCGAAGGTGCACCGGGCCGGACCGGGCTGGACGATGACCGCCCTCGGCTCCCCGGCCAACGGCCGCACCTTCCAGGACCTGATGCCGGCGATCCTGCCGGTTCTCTAGTAGATCCTCGGGCCGCCCCCAGGACGTTTCCGGCGGCCGGACGGATGGCGCGACGCGGCGGCAGCGGTAAGACGCGGCGGAAGACGCAGGACCGGTGGTCAACCGGTGACACGGGGGAGAAGGCGATGACGGCCGAGCTGGTGCGGGGGCAGAACCTCCCGCTGTCCCGGACCCGCCTGGAGGTCCGTGTCTCGGCCGGCGCACCGGTCGTGGCCGCGGCCACCCTCGGCGACGCCGACGGCGGCATTCCGGGCGTCGAGTGGGTGGCCCATCCCGGCGCGCCCGCCCTGCCTGGCCTGGAGGTCTCCCGCCGGGCGGCCGCCGACCACCGCCTCGCCGTCGACCTGGACGCAGTCCCGGACGCGGCGCACCGGGTGGACGTACTGCTCGCCCTCCCCGACGCCGACGGGAGCGGGCCGGACCGCTTCGGGGCCGTCGCCGCTCCCTTCGTCGCCGTCACCGGCCCGGACGGCGCCGAGATCGCCAGCTACACCCTCACCGGTCTGGACGCCGAGACCGCGGTCGTCGCCCTGGAGCTCTACCGCAGACAGGGCGCCTGGAAGGTACGCGCCATCGGTCAGGGCTACGCGGGCGGACTCACCGAACTGCTCACCGACCGGCGGCTGCCCGAGGCCCGATCCCTGGCCGACGCCATCCAGGAGGCGGTGGCCAGGGATCGGGCCCGCTCGTCGGTGCCCGAGCCTCCGCCCCCGGCCGCCGGCGACAGCCACCGCGCCCGGCAGACCGCCACTCCGGGGCCGGGTTCCGACCGCGGCGGCGTCGCCCCGGGGGGCATGGACCTCGGGCCGCCCGCATCGGCGATCGGGCCGCAGGCCGGCGGCGGTCCGAGACAGCCGGGGATTCGGACTGGTGGTGGTCCGGGACAGCCGGGGCTTGAGACTGGCGGTGGTGCGAGGCAGCCGGGGGAGCGGACCGGTGGTGATGCCGGGCAGCCCGGGGCACGGTCGGATGGCGGCGCGGCACAGTCCGGGCCGCAGACCGGTGATGGTCCAGGGCAGTCCGGAGTACGGCCTGACGGTGGTCCAGGACAGCCGGGAGTACGGATCGGCGATGCCACCACGGGTGGCGAACCCATCGACTACAGCCATCCGCGTCGCCGGAGCACGGCTCCGCCACCTCACGCGCCGGCCGCGCCGCCACCGGTCCCGGGCCAGCCCGCGTCGACCACACCCCCACAGGTCCTGGGCCAGCCCGCGCCGGCCCCTCCGACGCTGGCCCCGGGGCGGTCCGCACCCGCCGTTCCCGCCCCGCCTCCCGGGCAGCCCGCCCCGCCCGTCGCGGGAGATGCCACCGGCTGGTCCATGGACGAACGGCTCTACAACCAGGTGTGGGGCATGTTCGAGGACCTAGCCCGCAGCGTGGCCGCCTGTCGCAGCGCCGTCGACTTCGCGGACTCCCGCAGGGAGAAGGAACTCGACCAGGCCCTGTCCGATCCACGCGCCCGCGTCGGGAGACAGGGGGACGCCGCCCGCGAGACGGCCCGCGCGCGGTACGAGGAGCTCGTCACTCGGGCCAGGGAGGTCCTCGACCGGGACGTCGCCCAGCTCGCCGCGGAGTCCCAGGTGGTCGAGCCGGCCCTGCCACCGGCGTACGCCCGCTGGGACAGCCCGGTCTGGCACGGCTACCGGGCGCCGATGGAAAGCCCCATGGCCCTGCGGCTGGGGGACCTCCATCTGCCCGAAGCCGACCAGATACGCATTCCGATGCTGGTCAGGCTGCCGCTGGAGCGAGGGCTGTGGATCGACAGCGGACGCGCCGGGCCGCCCGACGGCTCCTTGGCCGACTCTCACGAATCCTTCGCCGACTCCCGCGAACCAAGGGACCTGGCCCTGGACGCGGCGGTGGCGCACGCGGCCCGGCTGCTCGCCGTCCACCCGCCGGGCGAGTTCACCGTGGAGGTCGTCGACGCGGCCGGATCGGGAGAGCGGGCGCTGGCCCCACTAGTGCGCTCCGGCGTGCTCGCGGCGCCCCCGGCCGTCGGCGCAGCAGGGGTCGCGGATGTACTCGCCCGGCTCACCCAGCGCGTCGACCTGGTGCAGATGGCGGTGCGCGGCGGCGCCGTCGACTCGCTGCCGCCCGGGTTCGACACCTCCCAGCGACTGCTGATCGTCCACGACTTCCCGCACGGTTTCGACGACCGTGCGGTGAACCAGCTGCGCTACCTGGCGGACGAGGGCCCGTCCTGGGGTGTCCATCTGATGATGGTCGCCGACCGCGAGGACTCCGCCGGCTACGGCCCGCTGCTCGACCCGCTCTGGCGCGTGCTGCTGCGCCTGCCCCCGGTGGCCGACGACCACCTCGCCGACCCCTGGGTCGGCCACGCCTGGATCTACGAGCCGTCGCTCGTGCCGCCCGGCAGCCAGGTGCTGCGACAGGTGCTCGCCCAGGTCGCCGCCGCCCGCAGGTGACCTCTGGCCCGGCGGCGGACGTTCCACTGACCAAGAACTGGTAAAGGTCCCTCACCTGCACTTTTGAGCTTAATTAGCGAAACCCTTTACCAATCCTTGGTGATTGGGGTACTGTTTTTTCTACGGAGGGGAGTACTCCCTGTCTGCTGCGGCGTACCCGTCAATACGGATCAGGCCAGATCCCGGGGCGTCGGCCCGTGGTTCCGGGTGCTTTTCGCACATCGGAGAACCGGGTGGAAGAGACCTCCGGCAGCGACGACGCTGACACCTGCCGTTACGTACTGCCGGAGGCGCAGTGGAAGTTACGACGACCTTGTGGGTCCTGACCATCCTGGGCCTTGCCGCCCTCATCGCGGTCGATTTCTTCATCGGCCGCAAACCGCACGACGTGTCGATCAAGGAAGCCGGGATCTGGACAGGTGTCTGGATCGCGCTGGCCGCGCTGTTCGGGCTCGGCCTGCTCCTCTTCGGCGGGGGCCAGCCCGCCGGTGAGTTCTTCGCGGGCTTCATCACCGAGAAGTCCCTGAGCGTCGACAATCTCTTCGTCTTCGTCCTCATCATGGCGAAGTTCGCGGTGCCCTCGCAGTACCAGCAGCGAGTGCTCCTCGTAGGCGTCCTCATAGCCCTGGTGCTCAGGGCTGTGTTCATCGCCGCCGGCGCCGCGATCATCGCCAGTTTCGCCTGGGTCTTCTACATCTTCGGGGCATTCCTGATCTACACCGCCTGGAAGCTCATCCAGGAAGCCAGGGCCGACGAAGAGGATGAGGAGTACGAGGAGAACAAGCTGCTCAAGGCCGCCGAGCGCCGCTTCGGCGTGGCCGACCGCTACCACGGCACCAAGCTGTGGATCCAGCAGAACGGCAAGCGGGTCATGACCCCGATGCTGGTCGTGATGCTCGCGATCGGCACCACCGATGTGCTCTTCGCCCTGGACTCGATCCCCGCGATCTTCGGTCTCACCCAGGATCCGTACATCGTGTTCACGGCCAACGCCTTCGCCCTGATGGGTCTCAGGCAGCTGTACTTCCTCATCGGCGGTCTGCTGAGGAAGCTGGTGCATCTCTCCTACGGCCTGTCGATCATCCTGGGCTTCATCGGAGTCAAGCTCGTCCTGCACGCGCTGCACGAGTCCGGTGTCCACGTCCCCGAGATCAGCATCCCGGTCTCGCTCGGCGTGATCTGCTCGGTCCTGATCGTCACCACCCTCACCAGTCTGCGGGCGACCAGAAAGCAGGCGGCGGCCGAAGCGGCCGGCGCCCGGGACGAGGACGCTCCGAAGAACAGCGTCGACGTCTGACCCGCCGGACGGTTCGGGCGGCGGGAGCGGTGCCGGCGACGTGCCGTGCAGCGCTCCCGCTTCCGGTCACCCCGACACGGGCTCCGCCACCGCCACCGGTGCCGGACGCGTCTCCGGCAGCAGGGCGAAACAGCACAGGCTGAGCAGTGCGATCGCCGTCAGATACGCGCCCACGGCCCACGGCACCCGGCCACCCTGCTCTGCCAGTGCCGTCGCCACGATGGGCGTGAGGGCGCCGCCCACCACCCCGCCGAGGTTGTACCCCACCGCGGCACCCGTACAGCGCACCCGGGGCTCGTACAGCTCCGGCAGATACGCCGCGATCACCGAGAACATGGTGATGAAGGCGAGCATGGCCCCCAGGAAGCCCAGGAACATCAACAGCGGCGCCCCGGTCGCCAGGAGCGCGACCATCGGGAACATCCACATGGCCGCCGCCCCGCAGCCGGCCAGGCACAGCGGCCGGCGTCCGTAGCGGTCACTGAGCAGCGCGAACACCGGTGTGAGCGCCCCCTTCACCACCACCGCGGCCATGATGCAGACCAGCATCACGCTCCGGTCCACCCCGAGCCGCTCCGTCCCGTAGGCCAGGGACCAGGTCGAGACGGCGTAGAAGACGGCGTACCCGATCGCCAGCGCCCCGGCGGTCAGCAGGACCAGCCGCCAGTGGTCCCGCACCACCTCGGCGAGCGGGACGCGCGCGCGGTCGTCCAGCTCCAGGAAGCGGGGGCTCTCGGCGAGCGAGGAGCGCAGCCACAGCCCGACCAGGGCCAGCACGCCCGCCGCCCAGAACGGCACCCGCCACCCCCACTGGGCGAACTGCGCCTCGGACAGCGACGCGGAGAGCGCCAGTACCACGCCGTTGGCGAGCAGGAACCCGAGCGCCGGCCCGACCTGCGGAAAACTCGACCACAATGCGCGCCGCTCGGGCGGCGCGTGCTCCGCGGTCAGCAGCACCGCGCCGCCCCACTCGCCGCCAAGGCCCAGCCCTTGCAGGAAACGCAGCGCGATCAGCAGCAGCGGCGCCGCCACCCCGATCGTCCCGTACGTCGGCACACAGCCGACCGCGACCGTCGACACCCCGGTCAGCAGCAGCGACAGGACGAGGACCGGACGGCGTCCGTGCCGGTCCCCGATGTGCCCGAACAGCACCGACCCCAGCGGCCGGGCCACGAAGCCGACACCGAACGTGCCGAACGCGGCCAGCGTGCCCGCCAGCGGGGAGATCGTCGGAAAGAACAGCGGTCCCAGCACCAGGGCCGCCGCGGTGCCGTAGACGAAGAAGTCGTAGAACTCGATCGCGGTGCCGGCGAGCGCGGCGGTGGCCAGCCGCGGCATGGAGGGCGCCTTGGCGGCGCGTACTTCGTGCATGCTGCGCCAACTACCCTCGGTGATGGGCGGTTACGGGGCGCTCAGGGGGTGCGCGGGGCAGCGGACGACGGTGATGCGCCGGGCGGGCGCCGTGATAGACCGAGTCGGACAGCGGTCCGGCGGACCGCCCACCCGACGGACCGGAGGAACCGTGCCCCGCACCCTGGCCAACGCCCCGATCATGATCCTCAACGGCCCCAACCTGAACCTGCTCGGCCAGCGCCAGCCGGAGATCTACGGATCCGACACCTTGGCCGACATCGAGGCCCTGTGCGTCAAGGCGGCGGGCGCGCACGGCGGCACGGTGGACTTCCGCCAGTCCAACCACGAGGGCGAACTCGTCGACTGGATCCACGAGGCGCGCCAGAACCACTGCGGGATCGTGATCAACCCGGCCGCCTACTCGCACACGTCCGTCGCGATCCTGGACGCGCTCAACACCTGTGACGGGCTGCCGGTGGTGGAGGTCCACATCTCGAACATCCACCAGCGCGAGCCGTTCCGGCACCACTCCTATGTGTCGCAGCGGGCCGACGGGGTCATCGCGGGCTGCGGGGTGCAGGGGTATGTGTTCGGCGTGGAGCGGGTCGCCGCGCTGGCCGGCACGGGCCGGACCCAGGCCTGACCCGGCTTCCCGGCCGCTGTCTCCACCGGGCCGCCGGCCGGGGACGGTGCAGGGGCGGGGAAGAAGACCGGCGGCCCGAACCGTACGGGGCGCGTTGTCCCGTACGGGGAGTGCCACCAGTTGACTGCGCGGTGACGTGCGCCGGGAGCGCGCGTACGGGGCCGGCGTGTGCGAAGTGTTCACACGGGGCGCGTGCGGCGTTCACGCCGGGCGCGCGCCCCGCCGACAACCTTGGCTCAACGGGCGGTCACCACCCTCGCGCGCGCCACTCCGGCAGGTGCGGGCGTTCCGCGCCCAGCGTGGTGTCGTCGCCGTGCCCCGGGTAGACCCACGTCTCGTCCGGCAGCGGGTCGAAGATCTTCGTCTCGACGTCCCGGATCAGGCTCGCGAACGCCTCGGGATTCTTCCGGGTGTTGCCCACCCCGCCCGGGAAGAGGCAGTCCCCGGTGAACACATGGGGATGCCCGTGCGGGTCGTCGTAGACCAGGGCGATCGAACCCGGCGTGTGCCCGACGAGGTGGCGCGCGGTGAGACGTACGCGCCCCACCCGGACGGTGTCGCCGTCGTCCACCGGGACGTGGGTGGGCACGGGGATGCCCTCGGCGTCGTGCCGGCCGGCGTAGGTGCGGGCGCCGGTGGCGGCGACCACCTCGGCCAGCGCCTGCCAGTGGTCGGCGTGCCGGTGGGTGGTGACGACGGACGCGAGGCCGTCGGCGCCGACCGTGCCGAGCAGCGTCTCCGCGTCGTTGGCGGCGTCGATCAGCACCTGCTCGTCGGTGGCCCGGCAGCGCAGCAGATAGGCGTTGTTGTTCATCGGGCCGACCGCGATCTTGGTGATCATCAGGTCCTTGAGCTCGTGCACGTCGGCGGGTCCGCCGACCCTCACCTCTCCGCTGTACGTCATGGCGGCCAGCCTAGTGCGGTCAGGTGCGGCCGGGGACCCGCGGGCGGTGCCGCTACAGCGGAGGAAGGGCCGGCAGCGGCCCGCCCGTGACGGTGAGGCCCGAGCCGTCCCGCCGGCCCGTGAGCCAGCCGAGCAGGTCCGCCGGGCCGCCCGTGACGGTGACCTCGGGGACGTCCGCCGCCCGCCCCGTGCGCCACGCGCGCGTACCGTCCGTGATCCGGGTCGGCGGCACGTCCGGGTGCCCGGTGAACCGCTCGGCGAGGAAGCCGGTCTCCCGCTCCGTGAACTCCGCCGGGAGTTCCTCCAGCTCGTAGCCGATCCCCAGATCCACGTGGTGCAGCTCGACCTCGATCCAGCGCCGGAAAGGCACCCGGGAGGCGGTGTCGGAGATCCCGTTGCGCAGCGTGACGGTGCGCGTCCAGTCCGCCGGCACGGCCGCCGCCCGCTGGAAACGGGCCGCGCTCTCGCGCACGTCCGCGAGCTGCGCGTCGAGCGGGCGCGGGGCGTCCCGTTCGATGTCGGCGTCGCGGGCCTCGGCGCTGACGTACATGGGCCGGCCCTCGAGAACGTTCGCCAGGGCGTCCGCGTTGCGGGCGAGGTGGGCGAGGACGTGCCCCCGGGACCAGCCGGGAAGTCGTGACTGCTCGGTCACGCTCGCGTTGTCCAGTGTGCCGACCGCGCTGAGCAGTCGCTCGGTGGCGTCGTGTACAGACGCCAGGTCATGCGCATGATCCGTCATGGTGCTGACCCTAGAACGCGCCACCCCTTCGGGTGAAGGAGGCGGACTCCGCCCGTAAATCGAATGCGCGTGCTATATGGTCGGACGTGGCGTCGGGCATGCTGGAGAGCCGGGGTTTGTTGACAACCCGTGAATCCGACCGGCGTTGTCAGTGGCTCCCCCTAGTCTGAGAAAGACGGGGGCCCCGCCCCTGTCACTTCTCTCAAGAAAGGTGCGGACCGGCGTGGCCGACCGTCTCATCGTCCGTGGCGCGCGCGAGCACAACCTGAAGAACGTCTCGCTCGACCTGCCACGCGACTCGCTCATCGTCTTCACGGGCCTGTCCGGGTCGGGCAAGTCCTCCCTGGCCTTCGACACGATCTTCGCCGAGGGCCAGCGGCGCTACGTGGAGTCGCTCTCCTCGTACGCCCGGCAGTTCCTCGGCCAGATGGACAAGCCGGACGTCGACTTCATCGAGGGCCTCTCCCCGGCGGTCTCGATCGACCAGAAGTCGACCTCGCGCAACCCGCGCTCCACGGTCGGCACCATCACCGAGGTCTACGACTACCTGCGGCTGCTCTTCGCGCGCATCGGCAAGCCGCACTGCCCCGAGTGCGGCCGGCCGATCTCCCGCCAGTCGCCGCAGGCCATCGTCGACCGGGTGCTCGAGCTGCCCGAGGGCAGCCGCTTCCAGGTGCTGTCGCCGCTGGTGCGCGAGCGCAAGGGCGAGTTCGTCGACCTCTTCGCCGACCTCCAGACCAAGGGCTACTCCCGGGCGCGGGTGGACGGCGAGACCGTCCAGCTCGCCACCCCGCCCACGCTGAAGAAGCAGGAGAAGCACACCATCGAGGTGGTCGTCGACCGCCTCACGGTCAAGGAGTCCGCCAAGCGCCGGCTCACCGACTCCGTGGAGACCGCGCTCGGCCTGTCCGGCGGCATGGTCGTGCTCGACTTCGTCGACCTCCCCGAGGACGACCCCGAGCGCGAGCGCATGTTCTCGGAGCACCTGTACTGCACGTACGACGACCTCTCCTTCGAGGAGCTGGAGCCGCGCTCCTTCTCCTTCAACTCGCCCTTCGGTGCCTGCCCCGACTGCTCCGGCATCGGCACCCGCATGGAGGTCGACCCGGAGCTGATCGTCCCGGACCCCGACAAGTCCCTGGACGAGGGCGCCATCCACCCCTGGTCGCACGGGCACACCAAGGACTACTTCGCCCGCCTGATCGGCGCCCTCGCCGACGCCCTGGGCTTCCGGACGGACATCCCCTTCGCCGGCCTGCCGCAGCGCGCCAGGAAGGCCCTGCTGTACGGCCACAAGACCCAGGTCGAGGTCCGCTACCGCAACCGGTACGGCCGCGAGCGCCGGTACACCACGGCCTTCGAGGGCGCGATCCCCTTCGTCAAGCGCCGGCACAGCGAGGCCGAGAGCGACTCCAGCCGGGAGCGCTTCGAGGGCTACATGCGCGAGGTGCCCTGCCCCACCTGCGAGGGCACCCGGCTGAAGCCGCTGATCCTCGCGGTCACGGTCATGGGCAAGTCCATCGCCGAGGTCTCCGCGATGTCCATCAGCGACTGCGCCGACTTCCTCGGCGAGCTGAGGCTCAGCGACCGCGACAAGAAGATCGCCGAGCGCGTGCTCAAGGAGGTCAACGAGCGGCTGCGCTTCCTGGTCGACGTCGGTCTGGACTACCTGTCGCTCAACCGCGCGGCGGGCACCCTCTCCGGCGGCGAGGCCCAGCGCATCCGCCTGGCCACCCAGATCGGCTCCGGCCTGGTCGGCGTCCTCTACGTCCTGGACGAGCCCTCCATCGGCCTGCACCAGCGGGACAACCACCGGCTGATCGAGACCCTGGTCCGGCTCCGCGACATGGGCAACACGCTCATCGTCGTCGAGCACGACGAGGACACCATCAAGGTCGCCGACTGGATCGTCGACATCGGCCCGGGCGCCGGCGAGCACGGCGGCAAGGTGGTGCACAGCGGCTCCGTGAAGGAACTGCTCGACAACGCCGAGTCGCAGACCGGCCTGTATCTGTCCGGCAAGAAGGCCATCCCGCTGCCCGACGTCCGGCGCCCGCGCGACCCGTCCCGGCAGCTCGTCGTGCGCGGCGCCCGCGAGAACAACCTGCGGGACATCGACGTGTCCTTCCCGCTCGGTGTCTTCACGGCCGTCACCGGTGTCTCCGGTTCCGGCAAGTCGACGCTGGTCAACGACATCCTGTACACCCACCTGGCACGCGAGCTGAACGGCGCCCGCAACGTTCCCGGGCGGCACACGCGGGTGGACGGCGACGACCTCGTCGACAAGGTGGTGCACGTCGACCAGTCGCCCATCGGCCGCACCCCGCGGTCCAACCCGGCGACGTACACCGGTGTCTTCGACCACATCCGCAAGCTGTTCGCCGAGACCACCGAGGCCAAGGTCCGGGGGTACCTGCCCGGCCGGTTCTCCTTCAACGTCAAGGGCGGCCGCTGCGAGAACTGCGCGGGCGACGGCACCATCAAGATCGAGATGAACTTCCTCCCGGACGTCTACGTCCCGTGCGAGGTCTGCCACGGCGCCCGGTACAACCGGGAGACCCTGGAGGTCCACTACAAGGGCAAGTCCATCGCCGACGTGCTGAACATGCCGATCGAGGAGGCCACCGACTTCTTCGAGGCGGTGCCCGCGATCTCCCGGCACATGAAGACGCTCAAGGACGTCGGCCTCGGCTACGTCCGGCTCGGCCAGTCCGCCACCACCCTCTCCGGTGGTGAGGCGCAGCGCGTCAAGCTCGCCAGCGAGCTCCAGCGCCGCTCCACCGGCCGTACGGTCTACGTCCTGGACGAGCCGACCACCGGTCTGCACTTCGAGGACATCAGCAAGCTGCTGACCGTCCTGTCCGGCTTGGTCGACAAGGGCAACACGGTCATCGTCATCGAGCACAACCTCGACGTGATCAAGACCGCCGACTGGGTCGTCGACATGGGTCCCGAGGGCGGCGCGGGCGGCGGCCTGGTGGTCGCCGAGGGCACTCCGGAGCAGGTCGCGAGCGTGCCGGCCAGTCACACCGGCAAGTTCCTGCGCGACACCCTCGGCGCCGACCGGATCAGCGACGCGGACCCCGTGAAGCCCCCGCGCGCGGCGGCGAAGAAGACGGCCGCCAAGAAGGCCCCCGCGAAGAAGACGGCGGCCAAGAAGGCGCCCGCGAAGAAGCCGGCCGGGACCCGCAAGTCCTGACCGGCCCGGCGGTACGGCAGGCAGGGCGACGCGCCGTGCCCCACGCGAAGGCGTGCGGCACGGCGCGTCGCCGTGTCCGCCCGCCGGGCCCCGCCCCTACGCGCCGCCCGGCTCCACGAACTGCATGTCCAGCTGGATCTTCACCACGTCCCCGAGCACGCCGGGAGCGAAACCGAGGCCGAAGTCGCCGCGCCGGATCTCCCCGGTCGCCTCGAACCCGGCATGGCGGCCCGCACCCTCCACCGGCATCCCCATCAGCCCGCCGAACTCCACGGCGAGCGGCACCGGCCGGGTCACGTCACCGATCGTCAGCTCGCCCGACATGGTCCAGTCCGCCCCCTCGCCCGACACCCGCGTCGAGCGGTACGTCATCGTCGGCCGCTTCTCGACGTCGAGCAGGTCAAAGGCGCGGACGTGGGCGTCCCGGTCGGCGTTCCCGGTGTCGATGGAGGCCAGGTCGACGGTGGCCGACACCTGGACGTCCTCGGCCCGGTCGCCGACGTACAGCCCGGCGTCGAAGGTGTTGAAACGGCCCCGCACCTTGGCGATGCCCAGGTGGCGGATGGTGAAGTTCACGGCGGAGTGCAGCGGGTCCAGCGTCCACTGGCCCGGGGCGATCGGCAGGGCGGTGGACGCGGTGGTGTCGTTCGTCATGCCCACCACCCTGCGCGCCCCGCGTCCGGCCAGGGAGACCGGCCCGAGCGTGGTAGTGGCAGGGACACCCTCCGGGGTCCGCGCGTTGGTACGTTCGAGCCGTGAGCGACAACGACCTGGGTACGTTCCTGCGCGGTCGGCGCGAAGCCGTCACCCCGGCCGAGGCCGGTCTGCCCACCGGCCCCCGCCGCCGCACCCCCGGCCTGCGCCGGTCCGAACTGGCCACGCTCGCCGACATCAGCGTCGAGTACCTCACCCGGCTCGAACAGGGCCGGGACCGCAACCCCTCCGTGCAGGTGCTCGGCGCCCTCGCCGACGCGCTGCACCTGTCCCTCGCCGACCGGCTGCTGCTGCGCCGGCTGACCCGGGTGGAGGACTGCGGCGGCGACCCGCTGGTCTGCGCCGCGGCCCCGCCGCTCAGCCGCACCGCCCGCCCCACCGTGCGGGCCGTACTGGACCGGCTGGAGCCCAGCCCCGCGGCCGCGCTCAACTGGATCGGTGACGTCCTCGCCCACAACCCCGGGTTCGAACGGCTGACCGGCCCGATCGGACTGCTGGACACCGAGCGGCCGAACCTGCTCCGATACGTGTTCACCGACCGGCGCTCCCGCGCGGCGTTCCCGGACTGGGCACAGGTCGCCGACGACCTGGTCGCCCGGCTCCGGCACGACGTGCCGCTGCGGGACCCGTACGTCGCCGAACTGGCCGACGAGCTGACCGTGACGGCCGGCGCGGAGTTCACGGACCGGTTCGCCGACTTCTCCCTGGTGCCGCGCCGGGTCGGCAACCGGCGCGTGGCACACCCGCGGGCCGGCGCGCTGCACCTGCTGCACGAGACGCTGGCGCTCCCCGATGACGGCCAGTGGATCATCGTCCACCTGCCCGCCGACGACACCACGGCCGCCGCCCTGGACCACCTCGCCGGCCGCCGCCCGGGCGCCCTGCGGGCCGTACGGGCGGCCGGCTGATCCGTCCGCCTGCGGTCAGCCCGTCGGCGGGCGGGCGCGCTGCGGGGTCGACCCGGGTGTCCGGCGCGGCCGGGCCCGGTTCGTCGTCAGTGGCGTCGGTCAGCCCGCCAGTTCATGGGCGTACGGCGGTTCCGCGCCCGGGCGGGAGCAGGTGAGCGCGGCGGCGCGGGCCGCGAAGCCCAGCAGTTCCGCCCAGCCGTCCGGACCCAGCGCGGCCAGGGCCTCGGGTGTCAGCGCGTCCCGGGCCGCGAGGCCGTGCAGCAGCGCCGCGTTGACCGTGTCGCCCGCGCCGATGGTGTCCACGACGTCGACCCGCTCGCCCGGCACCGCGTACGCGCCGCCGTCGCGGGTGAAGACGGACAGCCCGGCACCGCCCCGGGTGACCACGACCGCCGCCGGACCCGCCGCCAGCCACTCCCGGGGCGTGCCGCCCAGCCACTCGGCGTCCTCCGCGGACAGCTTCAGCAGCGCCACCGAGGGCAGCCAGCTCTTGAACCGGGCCCGGTACGCGTCCGGATCGGCGATGAGCCCCGCCCGGATGTTCGGATCCAGGGCCGTGAACAGACCCCGCGCCGCGGACTGCCGCATCAGCTCCTCGTACGCGCTCGCCCCCGGCTCCAGCACCAGCGAACAGGTGCCGAAGGAGACCGCCCGGGTCCCGGACGGCAGCGCGGCGGGCGTCCGGAACAGCCGGTCCGCCGTGCCCTCCACGTAGAAGGAGTACGCGGCCGATCCGTCCGTACCGACTGTGGCGACGGCGAGTGTCGTGGGCTCGGACCCGCGCTGCACCGGGGAGACGTCCACCCCGGTCTCCCGGAGCCGGTCGAGGAGCGCCTCGCCGAAGGCGTCCCGCGACACCCGGGAGCAGAAGGCGACGGGGGAGCCGAGCCGGCCCAGGGCCACGGCCGTGTTGTACGGTCCGCCACCGAGCGCCGGGGTGAGCGCGGCCAGCGCGCCCGTGCCTCGCGGTACCAGGTCGATCAGTGCCTCACCGGCGACGACGATCACGTGACGGTCCCTTCCACGGCCTCGGACGGATCAGGGCAGCCGCACGAGGTGCGGTGCATGAGCGAACAGGTCAGGCGTACGGTCCTGGCGGGCAGCTCGGGGTCGGCCAGGCGTTCCAGGAGCAGCCGGACGGCATGCGTGCCCGACTCCCTGCCGGGTTGGGCGACGGCGGTGAGCCGGGGTGTGAACAGGTCCGCCCAGGCGAAGTCGTCGAAGCAGCACAGCGCGATGTCGCCGGGCACGGACAGGCCGCGGGCGCGCAGGGCGCGCAGCGCGCCGAGGGTCATCGCGTTGTTGGCGGTGATCAGCGCGGAGGGCGGTGCGGGGAGGGCGAGCAGGCCGCCGGTGGCCCGTTCGGCGCCGGCCGACTCGGAGTCGCCGTGCGCCAGCAGGCGTTCGTCGTAGGGCAGCCCGGCCGCCCGGAGTCCGTCGCGGTACCCGGCGGCCCGCTCGCGCGTGGTGCTGAATCCGGGCCGGCCGGCCACCAGACCGATCCGCCGGTGGCCGAGCTCGGCGAGGTGCCGCACCAGCCGGGCCGTCGGTTCCGCGCCGCCGGCGCAGACCTGGTCGAAGTGCGGCGGGCCGTCCGCCGGGACCTCGACGACCCGGTCGAGGAACACGGTCGGCACCCGGTGCCTGCGAAGATAGGCGACGAGAGCGCTCGGGTCGGCCGAGGGCGCGACGATCAGACCGTCCACACGGCGCTCGTGCAGCAGCTGGACGACCTCGCGTTCGTGCCGGGGGTCGTCGCGCGGGTCGGCGATGAGCAGGCCGTAGCCCTGTTGTACGGCGGCTGCCTCGACGCCCTGGAGGATCTCCGTGAAGTACGGGTTGCTGATCGCGGAGACCGCCAGCCCGATGGACCGGGTGCGCGCGGTGACCAGCGACCGCGCCAGGGCGTTCGGGGCGTACCCCAGCTCCTCGATCGCGTCCAGGACCGCCTGGCGGGTGCGGGGCAGTACCGGCCGGGTGTCGTTCAGGACGTGCGAGACGGTCGCCACCGAAACACCGGCGCTGCGCGCCACATCGGCCATCGTCGCCAACGGTGTGCTCCCTCCCCGGCTTCGCCCGCCGCCCGGCTTTCCCTCGCTGCGTCCGGCCTTCGCCTTCGTCTTCGTCTTCGCCGGACTGTTGGCCGGACCGTACCTTATGCGGCGTCGGACGTAAACGCTTGCGCAATCGCTTACGTCTCCCTGACCCGAGGACCGCGCCGCACACGGCCCCGGCCGTGTTCCCGACCGGAGCGCTCGGTATCGTCGGCTAGCCCGTTCAAACGTCCTGATCAGTGGAGACACCCATGTCCGGCCGTCCTGTCCCGAGCCGTCGTACCGTGCTGGGCTCGGTGGCCGCCGTGTCCGTCACCGGACTGGGCGCGACGGCCTGCGGGCCCGGCGGTGCCAGCGGCGTGGCGGCGGCGCCGACCGCGGCCGTCGACCTCGGTGCCGAGGGCGAGGTGGCCCGCGGGGGCGTCAAGCTGTACCGGGACCACAACGTGGTGGTCGGCCGGTCCGAGGACGGTTCCCTGAGGGCGTACAGCACGGTCTGCACGCACGCGGGATGCGCCATCGACCGGCTGGCGGAGGGCCGGCTCGTCTGCCCCTGCCACGGCAGCGAGTTCGACCCCCGCACCGGCGAGGTGCTGCACGCACCGGCCACCGCGCCCCTGGAGGAGCTGCCGGTCGAGGCCCGCGACGGCCGGATCGTGGCGGGACCGGGCGCCTGACGGCCCGTGCCGCCCTCTCGGGCCTGCCGGAACCCGCCCGCGCCCCGGGTAAAACCCTTCGACACCCTCTCCGGGGTGCGGCAGGCTTCGCGCGATGACACGACGAACCGATACGCCTCCCGCCTGGGACGAGCGCACCCAACTGATCACCTTCCTGGACTACGCCCGGGACACGGCGCGCGCCAAGTGCGAGGGCGTGTCCGCGCAGGACGCCCGCAGGGCCCCGCTGCCCGGGTCGCCGCTGATGACCCTGTGCGGGCTGATCAGCCATCTGCGGTGGGTCGAGCACTACTGGGTCCAGTCGGTCTTCCTGGGTGAGGAACTCGCGGGGCCGCTCGCGGCGGCGACCGACGACGACCCCGATCCCGAGATGCGGACCGCGGTCGACATCCCGTTGCCCCGGCTGCTCGCGGAGTACGAGGAGCAGAGCGCCCGCTACCGCGGCCTGCTGGCCGGGCACGACCTGGACGCGACGGCGCGGCGGCCGATCAGGGACGGCCGGCACGTGGACCTCCGCTGGATCCTGCTCCACCTCATCGAGGAGACGTCGCGCCACAACGGGCACATCGACATCGTGCGTGAGCTGCTCGACGGACAGGTCGGCGACTAGCGGCCAGGCGGCCAGGCGGCCAGGCGGCCAGGCGGCCAGGCGGCCAGGCGATCAAGCGACTGGGCGACTGGGCGCCGGGCGATCAAGCGACTGGGCGACTGGGCGCCGGGCGATCAGGCGACCGGGAGGGGGCCGGCGCCGTGCCGTCCGCCGTCCGTCACGCCCAATCCCACCCGATCCCCACCACACCCGGCCGCACCCGGGGTTCCACCAGGTGCACCGAGTGGTGCCGGTCGCTGAGGGGCAGGTCGTACCGTCCGCCGCGCGGGCCCGTCGGTGACGGCCGGGTGAAACGGTGACAGCGGACCGGCAGCGCGGCCGGGTCGAACCCCACCTGGAGCGCGTACTGCCCACCCGCGGCATCGAACAACCGTACGTACTCGCGTGACGACTCAGCCGTGCCGTCCTGGACGGCGTACCGGAAGAGAAAGGTGTCACCGGTCCGCAGCCGGGTGTCGAAGAGCAGCTCCGCCACCAGCACACCCTTGTCGTGGTGCCGGCGGACGCGCCCCGCGCGGCAGTTCTCCAGCGCGTGGACGCTCATCCGCTCCGGCGCGCACCCCGGGTCCCCCTGGTGGACCGCGACGAAGCGGTCGACGCCGTCCCGGCGGGCGCGGACTATGTGGTGCTCCTCGCGTCCGGACAGCTCACGGCGGGGCCCGATCCGTACCCGTTCGTGGTGGCCGAGGGTGTCCAGCCCGCCGTCCGGCGGCTGGTCCAGCTCGGCCAGCAGCCGGTCCAGCACCCCGGAGTCCCGCGCCTCGGTACGCCGCGCCGCCGCGTGCCCGTCGCTCTCCGTGAGCAGCCTGATCAGCGACTCCGTGGGCAACTGGAGGATCTCCTCCAGGGCCCGCACGGCCCGCAGCGACTCCGGGCGCTGCGGACGCCGCGCGCCCTGCTGCCAGTAGCTCAGACTCGTGACGCCGACCTTCACCCCGTACCGCGACAGGTGGTGCTGCACCCGCTGGAGCGGCAGTCCCCGGGCGGCGATCGCGGTCCGCAGCGCGAGGTGGAAGGGGCCGCCGCGCAAGGCGGAGTCGAGCTCCGCGACGGCGGTCCCCGCGTGCTGGGTGGCGTGCGGCATGCGGAAGCCTCTCTGTGACGGTGCGCCACGGCCGCTCGGGGCCGTCCGGCGCGCATCGGCCGGGACCGCCCCCGGCGCGGCGCGGGGCCCCGCATTTCCCTGTGCCGCGCCCCAGGGCCCCCGAGTTCCCCCGCATTGAAGCGTGTTGACCAAGTCCCGACAACACTTCCGACCGGACGGCCGCCCGTTCCCGGCCGGGGACCGGAGGGGGCATCGCGGGGGATCGGCGGGGGGACCGGCGGGTGTTCCGGCACGTCGTCCACAGGCCCGTCGGTCTGTCGGTCCTCGCCAGTAGGGTGTGAGTCATGGCCGACCCCTCCAGCTACCGCCCCAGTCCGGGACAGATCCCGGACTCGCCCGGGGTGTACAGGTTCCGTGACGAGCACCGCAGGGTGATCTACGTCGGAAAGGCGAAAAGCCTGCGCCAGCGCCTGGCCAACTACTTCCAGGACCTGGCGAACCTGCACCCCCGCACCCGCTCCATGGTCACCACGGCGGCGTCCGTGGAGTGGACGGTGGTGTCCACGGAGGTCGAGGCGCTCCAGCTGGAGTACTCCTGGATCAAGGAGTACGACCCCCGGTTCAACGTCAAGTACCGCGACGACAAGAGCTACCCCTACCTCGCGGTGACGATGAACGAGGAGTTCCCGCGCGTCCAGGTGATGCGCGGCCACAAGAAGAAGGGCGTGCGCTACTTCGGCCCGTACGGGCACGCCTGGGCGATCCGCGACACGGTCGACCTCCTGCTGCGCGTCTTCCCGGTCCGCACCTGCTCGGCCGGCGTGTTCAAGAACGCCGCCCGCACCGGCCGGCCCTGCCTGCTCGGCTACATCGGCAAGTGCTCGGCGCCCTGTGTGGAGCGGATCTCCGCCGCGGACCACCGGGAGCTCGCCGACGAGTTCTGCGACTTCATGGCCGGGCGCACGGGTACCTACCTGCGGCGCCTGGAGAAGCGGATGGCCGAGGCGGCCGAGGACATGGAGTACGAGCGGGCGGCCCGCCTGCGCGACGACATCGGCGCCCTGAAGAAGGCCATGGAGAAGAACGCGGTCGTGCTCGCCGACGCGACCGACGCCGACCTGATCGCCGTCGCCGAGGACGAGCTGGAAGCGGCCGTCCAGATCTTCCACGTGCGCGGCGGCCGGGTCCGCGGCCAGCGCGGCTGGGTGACCGACAAGGTCGAGGACGTCAGCACCGCCGCCCTCGTCGAGCACGCCCTCCAGCAGCTCTACGGCGAGGAGCGGGGCGACGCCGTCCCCAAGGAGGTCCTGGTCCCGGCCCTGCCCGACCCGGTGGAGCCGGTCCAGCAGTGGCTCACCGAGCGGCGCGGCTCGGGAGTGTCGCTGCGCATTCCGCAGCGCGGCGACAAAAAGGCCCTGATGGAAACGGTGCAGCGCAACGCCCAGCAGTCGCTGGTCCTGCACAAGACCAAGCGTGCCTCCGACCTGACCACCCGCTCGCGCGCCCTGGAGGAGATCGCCGACGCCCTCGGCCTGGACAGCGCCCCGCTGCGCATCGAGTGCTACGACATCTCGCACCTCCAGGGCGACGACGTCGTGGCCTCCATGGTCGTCTTCGAGGACGGCCTCGCCCGCAAGAGCGAGTACCGGCGCTTCCAGATCAAAGGCTTCCGGGGACAGGACGACGTCCGTTCCATGCACGAGGTGATCACCCGCCGTTTCCGGCGCTATCTCGCGGAGAAGGAGAAGACCGGCGAGTGGGCGCAGGAGCCGGCCGGGGAGCCGGCCGAGGCCGGGGCAGCCGGGCCCGCGGGGGAGACGGTCCCGTCCGGCGCGGACCTCAAGGACGAGGACGGCCGCCCCAAGCGCTTCGCCTACCCGCCGCAGCTCGTCGTCGTCGACGGCGGCCAGCCCCAGGTCGCCGCGGCCCAGCGGGCCCTCGACGAACTGGGCATCGACGACATCGCGGTGTGCGGCCTCGCCAAGCGGCTGGAGGAGGTCTGGCTGCCCGGCGACGACGACCCGGTGGTCCTGCCCCGCACCAGCGAGGGCCTCTACCTGCTCCAGCGGGTCCGGGACGAGGCCCACCGCTTCGCGATCACCTACCAGCGCACCAGGCGCGCCAAGCGTTTCCGTGCCAGCCCCCTGGACGACGTGCCGGGACTCGGCGAGACCCGCAAGCAGGCTCTGGTCAAGCACTTCGGTTCGCTGAAGAGGCTGCGGTCCGCGACCGTCGACCAGATCTGCGAGGTGCCCGGCATAGGCCGCAAGACGGCCGAGACCGTCACGGCGGCACTGGCCGGCGCGGTCCCGGCCGGACCCGCCGTGAACACGGCGACCGGAGAGATCATGGAAGACGACGCAGACGAGACGTCCGGGGTGTCCGAGACGACGGCGGATGCCCCGGGGGAGCCCGTGACCGCGGGCCTCCCGGACGAACGACGGGGGCAGGAGACATGAGCGAGCGCGATCCACGTCAGGCGAAAGACCCAGCCGGGAGCCAGGCGGCACACAAGAAGACGAGCGAAGATCACCCCGAGCCCAGCGAGCCCAGCGAGCGCGACGGGCACAGCGAGCGCGACGGGCGAGGCGATCAGGGCGCACCCGACGGGCAGGGCGCACCCGACGGGCAGGACGGGCGCGACGGGCAGGACGGGCGCGAGGCGCCCCAGGAAGACGGAGCACAGGTGGGTACGGGCAGCGAGCCGGCGGGGGTCCCCGACGCGGCCATCCCCGAGCTGGTGATCATCTCCGGCATGTCCGGGGCCGGCCGCTCGACGGCCGCCAAGTGTCTGGAGGACCTCGGCTGGTTCGTCGTCGACAACCTGCCGCCCGCGCTGATCCCCACCATGGTCGAACTGGGCGCCCGCTCGCAGGGCAACGTGGCCCGGATCGCGGTCGTCGTCGACGTACGCGGCCGCCGCTTCTTCGACAACCTGCGCGAATCACTGGCCGACCTGGACGCGCGCGGCGTCACCCGGCGCATCGTCTTCCTGGAGTCCTCCGACGAGGCCCTGGTGCGCCGCTTCGAGTCGGTGCGCCGCCCACACCCCCTCCAGGGCGACGGCCGCATCGTCGACGGCATCGCCGCCGAGCGCGAACTGCTGCGCGAGCTGCGCGGCGACGCCGACCTGGTGATCGACACCTCCAGCCTCAACGTGCACGAGCTGCGCGCCAAGATGGACGCCCAGTTCGCCGGCGAGGAGGAGCCCGAGCTGCGGGCCACCGTCATGTCGTTCGGCTTCAAGTACGGCCTGCCGGTCGACGCCGACCTGGTGGCGGACATGCGGTTCCTGCCCAACCCGCACTGGGTCCCGGAGCTGCGCCCGTTCACCGGCCTCAACGAAGAGGTGTCGTCGTACGTGCTCAACCAGCCGGGAGCCAAGGAGTTCCTGGACCGCTATGCCGAACTCCTCCAACTGGTCGCCGCGGGCTACCGCCGGGAGGGCAAGCGCTACGTGACCATCGCCGTCGGCTGCACCGGCGGCAAGCACCGCTCCGTCGCCATGTCGGAGAAGCTCGCCGCCCGGCTCGTGGCCGAGGGTGTGGAGACGGTGGTCGTACACCGGGACATGGGACGGGAATGACAGCACGTACTCCGCGGCTGAGCAGGCTCGGCAGGCTGGGCCGGGCGATGCCCGAGGGCCGCTCCGCCGAGGCCCGGCGCCCCGCCGAGGCCCGGGGCGGCAAGCCGCGCCGCCGGGGCGCCCAGCCCAAGGTCGTCGCCCTGGGCGGCGGCATGGGCCTGTCCGCCTCGCTCGCCGCGCTGCGCCGGATCACCGGCGCCCTCACCGCCGTCGTCACGGTCGCCGACGACGGCGGCTCCAGCGGCCGGCTGCGCGACGAACTGGGCGTACTGCCGCCCGGCGACCTGCGCAAGGCGCTGGCCGCGCTGTGCGGCGACGACGACTGGGGCCAGACCTGGGCCCGGGTCATCCAGCACCGCTTCCAGTCCAAGGGCGAACTGCACGAACACGCGGTCGGCAACCTGCTGATCGTCGCCCTGTGGGAGCAGCTCGGCGACCACGTCATGGCCCTGGACCTGGTCGGCAAGCTGCTTGGCGCGCACGGCCGGGTGCTGCCCATGTCCGCCGTGCCGCTGGAGCTCCAGGCCCTGGTCAAGGGCCATGACCCGGAGCGGCCCGAGGACGTGGACACCGTCCGCGGACAGGCCACCGTGGCGCTCACGCCGGGCGAGGTGCAGTCGGTGCACCTGGTGCCGGCCGACCCGCCTGCCGTGCCCGAGGCGGTCGACGCGGTCCTCGACGCCGACTGGGTGGTGCTCGGTCCCGGGTCCTGGTTCTCCTCGGTCATCCCGCACCTGCTGGTGCCCGATCTGCTGGACGCGCTCACCGAGACCAAGGCCCGCCGGGTGCTCTCGTTGAACCTCGCCCCGCAGCCCGGAGAAACCGAGGGCTTCTCCCCGCAGCGTCATTTGGAGGTTTTGGGACGACACGCCCCTAAACTCGCCCTGGACGTGGTGCTGGCCGACGAGGCCGCCGTGCCCGACCGTGACTCGCTCACCGAAGCCGCGAAACGGTTCGGCGCCGCGGTCGAGCTGGCTCCGGTCGCCCGGACCGACGGGACCCCGAGGCACGACCCGGAGCTGCTGGCCGCCGCGTACGACCGTATTTTTCGGATGCATGGAAGGATCGGCCCATGGCGATGACGGCAGCGGTGAAGGACGAGATTGCGCGGCTTCCCGTCACCCGGACCTGCTGCAGAAAGGCAGAGGTCTCCGCCATTCTGCGGTTCGCCGGCGGCCTTCACCTGGTGAGCGGACGCATCGTGATCGAGGCGGAGCTGGACACCTCGGCGGCGGCCCGGCGGCTCAAGCGGGACATCCTGGAGATCTTCGGCCACAGCTCGGAACTGATCGTGATGGCCCCGGGCGGACTGCGCCGCGGCTCGCGCTACGTGGTCCGGGTGGTCGCCGGAGGTGACCAGCTGGCCCGGCAGACCGGCCTGGTGGACGGCCGGGGCCGCCCCATCCGCGGGCTGCCCCCGCAGGTGGTCTCGGGGGCCACCTGTGACGCGGAGGCCGCCTGGCGCGGGGCGTTCCTGGCCCACGGCTCGCTCACCGAGCCCGGCCGCTCCTCCTCCCTGGAAGTGACCTGCCCCGGCCCCGAGGCCGCGCTCGCCCTGGTCGGCGCCGCCCGCCGGCTGTCGATCGCCGCCAAGGCCCGCGAGGTGCGCGGCGTGGACCGGGTCGTCGTCCGCGACGGCGACGCGATCGGCGCCCTGCTCACCCGGCTCGGCGCGCACGACTCGGTGCTGGCCTGGGAGGAGCGCCGGATGCGGCGCGAGGTCCGGGCCACCGCCAACCGGCTGGCCAACTTCGACGACGCCAACCTGCGCCGCTCCGCCCGTGCGGCCGTCGCCGCCGGGGCCCGGGTCCAGCGCGCGCTGGAGATCCTCGCCGACGACGTCCCCGAGCACCTCGCCGCCGCGGGCCGGCTGCGGATGGAGCACAAGCAGGCGTCCCTGGAGGAGCTGGGCGCACTCGCCGACCCGCCGCTGACCAAGGACGCGGTCGCCGGGCGGATCCGCCGGCTGCTGGCGATGGCCGACAAGCGGGCCACCGACCTCGGCATCCCGGGCACGGAGGCCAACCTCTCCGAGGACCTGGCGGACAACCTCGCGGGCTGACCACCGGACAGCACGACCGCCGGTCACCCCCCCCGGGTTGGCCAGCCCCCCGCCGCCAGCCTCCCGTCCCCCTCGAGCCCTCCCCGACACCCGGCAGCCGGCCAACGCCCCCGCCGACCCAGTACCCCGGCCCCCGCCGGTCCCGCCCGTCCCGCCGGTCCCGCCCGTCCCGCCGGTCCCGCCGGTCCCGCCGGTCCCGCCGGTCCCGCCCGTCCCGCCCGTCCCGTCCGCCCCTCACCCGCCCGGGCGCACCACCCCACCCGCCGGACCCCCCGGCCCGTAAGACATCAACAAGCCGGTGTCGACCACCATTTGGGTGGTCGACAC
>NZ_JBQOUX010000190.1:0-7689 GCF_052216785.1 Streptomyces sp. JW3
GGGCAGGCCACGAACCGCTCGGCGGTCAGGTCCGCGCGGCCCAGATAGCCACGGGCCAGACCGGGACCGGCCAGATAGATCTCACCGACCGCACCGACCGGTACCGGGCGCAGTGACTCGTCCAGGACGAAGGCGTGCGTGCCGGCGAGGGGGCGGCCGATGGGCGGCGGCGCGTCCTCGGCGCTGGCGGTCCGGGGGATCTCCACGGCGGTGGCCATCACGGTGGCCTCGGTGGGGCCGTAGGTGTTCCACAGACCTGTGCGGGCCCGCCAGCGGGCCGCGAGGCCGGCGTTGAGCCGTTCCGCGCCCAGCAGCCAGTTCCGTACTTCGGGCACCGTCTGCGGGTCGAGGGTCGACAGCAGGGACGGGACGACGCTGGCGACGGTGACACCGCTGTCGCGGATCATCCGGGCGAGCGTCGCGGGGTCCGAGCGCTCCTCGCTCCTCGCGACGGCCAGGGTGCCGCCCGCGGCCAGGGTGGCGGCCAGGTCGAGCACCGACGCGTCGAAGCTGAACGACGCGAACTGAAGGGTCGTTTCGCCCGGTCCGGTGCCCAGGATCGGTGTCATGGCGTCCACCAGGTCCGCCACGGCGCGGTGTGCGACCGCGACGCCCTTGGGGCGGCCGGTGGAGCCCGAGGTGTGGATCACGTAGGCGAGTTGGCCGGGGTCCAGTGGTATGTCGAGGGGGGTGTCCGGTTCGGCCGCGATCGTCTGGTCGGCCGCCGTCAGCCAGTCGCCGTCGATGACCGGTGCGGCCCCGCTGCTGGTGATCATGTGGTGCAGGCGGTCCGCCGGGTATGCGGGGTCGAGGGGTACGTACGCGGCCCCGGCCCGCCAGACGCCCAGGACGGCCACCACCATGTCGGCGCCGCGGGCGAGCCCGAGCCCGACCCGTGACTCGGCACCCACCCCGGACCGGCGCAGATGGCGTGCCAGCCGGTTCGCCCGGCGGTCCAGCTCCGCGTACGACACCGTCTCGGTCCCGCAGCGCACCGCCACGGCCCGGGGTGTCCGGGCCGCCCACTGGGCGATGCGGGCGGGCACGGACGACCAGGCCGCCGGGGCCGCCGGCGGGGCGGACGAGGGTGCCGTGGCCCGCGGCTGGTCCGCGTGGTCCGCGTGGTCCGGGCGAAGCGGGCGAGAGTCAGACATCGCAGGGTCTCCACTGGCTGATTCGAGAGGCTTCCACGGCAGCGGCGGGCGGCACGCCCCGGCACCTGGTGCCGGGGCGTGTCGGGACACAGTGCCCGGCCCCGGCGGTCGGGCGGGCGGGGCGGAGCGCTGCGTCGTGAGGGCGTGCGGGTCGGAGCCCGTTGGGCTTACGCGGGGCCCTGGCGGTCCTGCGGGGGCGGGCCTCCGTTCGGACCTCCACTCGGACCTCCGTTCGAGCCGCCCTTCGGGCCCTCGTTCGGACCTCCGCGACGGAAGCGGGGTCCGCCTCGCGGGCCGCCGGGGCCCTGCCTCGGTACCGGTCCCGGGCCGCCGGGCACCGGTCCCGGGCCCATGCCCGGCATCGGTCCCTGCGGCATTCCGGGTACGGGACGCGGTCCCGGTCCCATGCCGGGCATCGGGCCGCCGACGTGCACCGGGCCGCCTGGTCCTCCCGGGCCGCCCACGCTTGCCGGGCCTCCTGGGCCGCCCGGACCCACGTGGCCGGCGAACTCGGCCGGTTCGGCCTGCCGGGCGGGCTCGTCCCGTTCGCGGGCGGGGGCGGAGCCGTTCTTCGACTGCCCCGCGAACTGGGTGCGGTACAGCTCGGCGTAGAGACCGCCCGCGGCGAGCAGTTCCTCGTGGGTGCCCTTCTCCTTGACCTGTCCCTCGTCGATGACAAGGATCTGGTCGGCGTCGCGGATGGTGGACAGCCGGTGGGCGATGACCAGGGATGTCCGGCCCTTCAGCGCGGTGCGCAGGGCGAGCTGGACGGCTGCCTCCGACTCGGAGTCGAGGTGGGCGGTGGCCTCGTCGAGCACGACGACGGGCGGCGCCTTGAGCAGCAGCCGGGCCATCGCGATCCGTTGCTTCTCGCCGCCGGAGAGCCGGTAGCCGCGGTCGCCGACCACCGTGTCGAAGCCGTCGGGCAGCGATTCGACGAGGTCCCAGATCTGGGCGGCCCGGCAGGCGTCGATCAGGTCCTGCTCGACGGCGTCCGGGCGGGCGTACATGAGGTTCTGACGGATCGTCGTGTGGAAGAGGTGGGCGTCCTGGGTGACCATGCCGACGGTGTCGAGCAGGGACTCCAGGGTGACGTCCCGCAGGTCCTGGCCGCCGATCCGGACGGTTCCCTCACCCGGGTCGTACAGCCGCGGGACCAGGTGGGTGATGGTCGTCTTGCCCGCGCCGGAGCGGCCGACCAGCGCGGTGAGTTTTCCGGCCGGCGCGGTGAAGCTGAGGTTGCGCAACGTCCATGCGTCGCCCGCGCGTTCGGGCATCGGCAGGGCGATCGATTCGAGTGATGCCAGGGAGACGTCGGCCGCGTTCGGGTAGCGGAACGACACGTTGTCGAACTCGATGTCCGTGGCCGTGCCGATCGGTGTCGCACCCGGCTTCTCCGCGATGAGCGGTTCGAGGTCCAGCACCTCGAACAGCCGGTCGAAGCTGACCAGGGTGTTCATCACGTCCGCCTGGGCGTTGGACAGCTGACCGATCGGCTGCATGAGGCGGGTCAGAAGGGTGGCCAGGGCCACCAGGGTGCCCAGTTGGATCGTGGCCTCGATGACCAGGTGGCCGCCGACTCCGTACACCGCGGCGGTGGCGAGTGAGCTGACCAGCATGGTGGAGAGGAAAAGCAGCTTCATGTGGACGGAGGTGCGTACGCCGACGTCGCGGCTGCGGTCCGCCAGTCCGGAGAACTCGGCGGATTCGCGGTCGGGCCGGCCGTAGAGCTTCGCGAGCAGCGCGCCGGTGACGTTGAACCGCTCATGCATCATCGAGCCCATTTCGGCGTTGATCTGCATGTGCCGGCGCATGAGGCGCTGCATCCGCCGTCCGATGATCCTGCCGGGCAGGATGAAGAACGGGGCGAGCAGCAGCGAGACGAGCGTGATGAGCCACGACAGGTAGACCATCGTGACCAGGACGAACGTCAGTGTGAGTGCGGCGGAGACGACGGTGGAGAGCAGCGAGGTGAGTGCCGCCTGCGCTCCCATCACGTCGGTGTTCAGCCGGCTGACGAGGGCGCCGGTCTGGGCGCGGGTGAAGAACGCCAGCGGCTGACGCTGGACGTGGTCGAACACCTCGGTGCGCAGGTCGTAGATGAGGCCCTCGCTGACGCGGGCGGAGAGCCATGCCTCCACGAGTCCGAGGAGTCCGGCCACCACCGACAGTGCGGCCACCGCCACGGCTATCCATACGACGACGGAGGTGTCGCCCTTCATGATGCCGTTGTCGATGAGGTATTTGAACAGCAGTGGAATGGCCACCGCACTGCCCGCGTTCAGCGTCGTGGCGGCCAGCAGGATTCCGATGCTGCGGCGGTGCCGCTTGGCGTACGGGATGATGCGCTTTGCCGTGCCGGGCCTTACGTCCTGCTTGGAAAGGGAGGGGTCAGGTCCGTCCCCCCGTACGATCACCGGTCCTGGGCCACCCATCATGGCCACAGCTACCACCTCTGTCCCGTTGTCTCGCCCGACGGCCTTCGGTCAGTTCACGGCTTGGGCGGCGGCCATCCGGTCGGCGAGGCTCTTCGGGCGCATGTCCGTCCAGTTCTTCTCGATGTACGAAATGCACGCCGCCCGGGTGTCCTCGCCGAACACGGCTTTCCAGCCGTCCGGCACTTCGGCGAATGCGGGCCAGAGAGAATGCTGGTTCTCGTCATTGACGAGAACGAGGAAGGACGCGTTTTCATCGTCGAAAGGATTCACTGTGACCACTCCCGTCAGTGGGGTTCACCGAGTGCGTTTCCCACGATAGTGAGCCCCTTCCGGGGCGACAAGCGACGGAATTGTGGGCCGGTGTCCAACCATTCATTATCGGCACTTGGACACGGGTGGCGGCGATTTGACTAGGGCCAGGTGCCGGCCGTTCCGGCGGGCGGGCCGGTGATCCGGTGGCGCTCGGGGAAGAGGACGTCCACCACGAGTCCGCCGTCGGTGCCGGCGCGGGCGGTGAGTTCGGCCCCGTGGGCGTCGACGATGGAGCGGACGATGGACAGGCCGAGGCCGTGGTGGCCGTCGTCCGCGCTGCGGCTGAGCCGCTGGAAGGGGTGGAAGAGCCGGTCGACCTGGTCGTCGGGGACGCGTTGCCCGGTGTTGGCCGCGGTCAGGAAGGCGCGTCCGGCGCGGGTGCCGACGGTGAGCTGCACCCGGCCGTCCGGGACGTTGTAGGAGAGGGCGTTGTCGAGGAGGTTGGCCACCAGCCGTCCGACGAGCGCCGGGTCGCCTTCGAGGGAGGCCGGCGCGATGCGGGCGTCGAGCCGCAGCCCGCGGCTGCCGGCCGCCGGGCGGACGGCGTCCACGGCCTCGTCGGCGAGGTCCGCGAGGTCCACCGGTTCCGGCCGGTCCAGGCCGCGTTCGCTGGTGGCCAGGAAGAGCAGTGCCTCCAGCAGGCGTCCCTGCTGTTTGCTGATGGTCAGCAGGCGTTCGAAGTTCGTCCGGAAGGTGTCGACGGTGGGATCCCGGTCGATGAGGGACTCCTCCAGCAGCGCGTGTTCCAGCGTCAGCGGGGTGCGCAGTTCGTGCGCGGCGTTGGCGACGAACCGTTTGTGGGAGTCGAGCGCGGTCTCCAGCCGGCCGAGGAGTCCGTCCACCGTGTCGGCGAGGTCCTTCAGTTCGTCGCGGGGACCTTCGACGGCCAGCCGCTCGTGCACGTTGCGGGCGGTGATCCGCCGGATGGTGGTGGTCATGGAGCGCAGCGGGCGCAGCACGCGTCCGGCGACCACCCAGCCCAGCCAGATGGAGATGACGGAGGTGATGGCCAGGGCGATCACCGCGTTGAACATGAGGTTGTCGATCATCTCCTGGTGGGTGTGGCGGGCCTGCTCGTTCAGTGCCTCGGCCTGTTGGTCGATGTCTCCCGGGCCGCCGCCGGCGGCGGCTCCGGTACCGTCCACGCCGATCGAGCGGTGGATGCGCGGTGGCCGGTCGGCGCCGGGTGAGGCCTGGATGCCGTCGATCAGGACCAGGCTGGTGGTGGTGCCCGCGACCAGCAGGTAGGTGACGGTGAGGAGCACCGCGCCGGAGAGGACGAACAGCCCTCCGTAGAGCAGCGTGAGACGCATGCGCACCCGGCGCGGCTTCAGCAGTGCGGCGACCCTGGCGCGGTCGAGGAAGTCTGCGAAGCGCGGGAACAGCCGCACGGGCACCTCAAATCCGGTACCCGCCGCGGGGCACCGTCTCGATCACGGGCGGGGAACCGAGTTTGGACCGCAGGCGGTTGATGGTGGTCTTCACCGTGTTGGTGAAGGGGTCCGTGGCTTCGTCCCACACTCGTTCGAGGAGTTCCTCGGTGGGGACCGGCCTGCCCTGGGCGGCCA
Source organism: Streptomyces sp. JW3 (assembly GCF_052216785.1). NCBI lineage: Bacteria > Bacillati > Actinomycetota > Actinomycetes > Kitasatosporales > Streptomycetaceae > Streptomyces > Streptomyces sp. JW3. Next base: position 5,473 of record NZ_JBQOUX010000190.1, read on the forward strand.
GCAGGTATTCCAGCACCGCCAGTTCCTTGGGGTTGAGCGGCAGTCGCTCGCCGGCCCGGCTGGCGGTCCGCTTCGCCGGGTCGAGGCGCAGGTCGCCGTGGACCAGGACGGGCGCCAGGGCCCGTTGCGGGCGGCGGCCGATGGCCCGAATCCGAGCGATCAGCTCCGGGTAGGCGAACGGCTTGGGGAGGTAGTCGTCGGCTCCGAGGTTGAGCCCCTCGACCCGCTCGGCCATGGTGCCGGACGCGGTGAGCATCAGCACGCGGGGCTGGACCGGCTGTTCGGCGAGGGTGCCGCACACCTCGTCGCCGTGGATGCCGGGCAGGTCCCGGTCGAGCACGATCACGTCGTAGTCGACGACCGACGTGCTCTCCAGGGCGCGTTCCCCGTCGTGGACGACGTCGACGGCCATGCCCTCGCGGCGCAGCACCCGCGCCACCGAGTCCGCCAGCACGGCATGGTCCTCGACCACCAGTACTCTCATCGTCCACCCCTCGCGAAGAACTCTGCCGACCGCGACTCTCGCCCTGAGACTGCGACTCTGACACCCGGCCCGACAACTGGCCCTTGGGTCCCGGGAGTTGTGCGCAAAAGGTCAGGGTATGCCGCAGTGCTCAGTTCCGCGCGAAGAACGCGGTGATGATCTCGTTGACGGCGTCGGGTCTTTCGAGGCAGCCGTAATGGCCGCAGCCCGGTATTTCCGCGTAGGCGGCGCCGGGCAGGTGCTGGGCGAGTTCCCTTACCAGTGCGGGGCGGGCGACGAGGTCGTCCCGGAAGCCGATGACCTGGCAGGGCACGGTGATCCGTCGGTAGGCGGGCAGCCGGTCGCCGATCAGCTGGAGGCCGAGCTGGCCGCGGACCGCGGCGGGCGAGGCGGGAGCCAGTTCGAGGACGGACAGCCAGTCCTGGAGTTGTTCCTCGTCGTTGAGGGTGTCCGGGGAGAGGTTCTGGAGGGCCTGCACATAGGCGGCATACCGCGGCGGGAGGGTGATCCCGCTGTCCGCGAGGGCGAGGTCGGCGGCGGACATGGCGGTGATCAGCGCGTCCGCGCGTCCGCAGGAGGCGATGAGCACCGCCTGACGGACCAGGTCGGGCCGGGCCAGGAGCAGTTCCTGCACGATGATGCCGCCGAGGGAGAAGCCGACGACCCGGCACGGGCCGGCGTCCAGGTGGGTGATGAGCGCGGCGACGTCGGCCGCCATGTCGTCGAGGGTGAACCCCTCTTCGCACAGGTCGGTCGGCGGTATGCCGCGGTTGTCGACGGTGACGACGCGGTAGCCGGCGGCTTTCAGGGCGGGCACCTGGTGGGCGCGCCAGATCCGGCCGGGGGCCGCGGTCCCGGTGACCATGACCACGGGTTCGCCCGAGCCGTGGTCGTCGTAGCCGAGGTTGATTCCGTTGACGTGTACCACCGGCATCGGGCGGTCCCCCTCACCTTCGGGTCCGGACCGGAGCGCGGTGCTCCGGGTACGCCCGGACGGCCTCGGCGGCGGCGTCGTGGCCGCGCCGCCGGCACTCCGCCCAGGGTTCGACGGCGGTGAACGCCACCGCGAGCAGAGTGCCGACCGAGGCGAGGGCCGGCTGTTCGACCGTGCGGAACGGGCGCGGGGCGCCGCGCGCCGGGTCACCGGTCAGCTCCTCGGCCGGGGCGCACGGTCCGTCCGACCCGGCCGGGCCGGGCCGCGCCTCGGGCAGGCCGCGCACGGCGCGTTCGGCGGCGGTGGCGAGACCGCGGGCGAGGACCCGCTCGAAGCCGCCGCCGGGCGCGCGGTCTCGGGCCCGGGTGACGACCGGTCCGGACTGGATGGAGCGGTCCGTGGGCCGGTCCTGGCCGATCTCGGACGGGGTGGCGCGGTTCGCGGGCGGGTCCTGGCCGCTCCCGGACGGGGTGGAGTGGCCCGCAGGCCGGCCCCGGCCCCTCCCGGACGGGGTGGAGCGGTCCGTGGGCCGGTCTCGGCCGCTCCCGGACGACGTAGCGAGGCCCGCAGGCCGGTCCCGGCCGATCCCGGACGCGGTGACCACGCCCGCGGGCCGGTCCCGGCCGTTCGATGCCGTCGGACGCGCGCCCGGCGTGTCGGGGCAGGCGCGCGGCTGCGGGTCCGGTCCGGTGGGGCGGGTGTGCGGCTTCGGGTCCGGTCCGGTGGAGTGGGCGTGGTCGCCGGGGCCGGTCGGTACGGCGACGGGTGCCTCGTAGGCGGTCCCGGTGCGGTCCCGGGC
>NZ_JBQOUX010000191.1:0-7478 GCF_052216785.1 Streptomyces sp. JW3
GCCGTTCGAACTCGCCCGCGACCTCGCGGAAGATGTGCACCGCCTCGGACTCCAGCGCGTCCAGATGCGAGAGGGCGAAGTCGTTCACAGCAGCCCCCGCTCCGCCAGCACCGCGTACACGGTGTCGGCCGACTCGGCCGGCGTCTGCTCCTGCGTACGCAGCACCAGCGCCGGGTCGGCGGGCGGCTCGTAGGGGTCGTCGACCCCGGTGAGCCCGGTCAGCTCACCGGCGGCCTGCTGGGCGTACAGCCCTTTCACGTCGCGCTCGCTGCACACCTCGACCGGGGTGGCGACATGCACCTCGATGTACGGGGTTCCGCTCGCCCGGTGCCGTTCGCGGACCGCCTCGCGGCTGTCGGCGTACGGGGCGATCACGGGGACGACGGAGAGCACGCCGTTGCGGGCGAGCACCTCGGAGACCAGGCCGATGCGCTGCACATTGGTGTTGCGGTCCGCGCGGGAGAAGCCGAGGCCCGCCGAGAGGAAGCGGCGGATCTCGTCGCCGTCGAGCACCTCCACCCGGCGGCCCTCCGCCTTCAGCCGGTCACCGAGCAGCCGGGCGATGGTCGTCTTGCCCGCGCTCGGCAGCCCGGTGAGCCAGACGGTGGCTCCCAGCGGTCTTGCCGTGGTGGTCATGCGCAACAGTCCTCTTCTCGTTCCTTGCCCCCGTGACGACCTCACGGACGGTAGGTAAGAAACTTGAGAGGAGGCACAGAGAAAGCTGAGGGTTGCGTGAGTGACGGGTGTTGTGTGCGAGGTCACAGCCCCTTTGTCACAGGTCGGCGAAGACCGAGCCCGCGTCCCGCAGCCGTTCGTGCAGAGCCCGGAACACGGCGGCGGAGCGGATGCCCGGCCAGTCGTCCGGCAGCAGCCGGGCCGGCAGCCCCGGGTCGGCGTAGGGCAGCCGGCGCCAGGAGTCCAGGGCGAGCAGGTAGTCGCGGTAGGCGTCCTCGGGCGGGGTGTCCGGGCGGCCCTCCCAGGCGCGCAGGACGCGCGCGTGCCGGTCGAGGAACGCCTCGTGCTCCTTGGCGATGGCGGCCAGGTCCCACCAGCGGCCCACCGCCTCGGCGGTCGGCGCGAACCCGAGATGCTCGCCGCGGAAGAAGTCCACATAGGCGTCCAGCCGCAGCCGGCCCAGGACGTGCCGGGTCTCCGCGTGCAGGCGGGCCGGGGCGATCCACACCCCCGGCGCGGCGGTGCCGAAGCCGAGCCCGGCCAGCCGGGAGCGGAGTATGTGCCGCTTCTGCCGTTCCGACTCCGGGACCGAGAACACCGCGAGCACCCAGCCGTCGTCGGCCGGCGGATCGGTGGCGTGGATACGGCGGTCGCCGTCGTCGAGGAGCCGGCGGGCCTCGTCGGACAGTTCGTATCCGGCCGCGCCCCGGGCGGTGCGGGCGGGCAGCAGCAGGCCGCGCCGTTTGAGCCGGGACACCGACGAGCGCACGGACGGCGCGTCCACCCCGACCGCCGCGAGCAGTCTGATCAGCTCGGCGACGGGGACCGGGCCCGGCGCGAAGCGGCCGTACGCGCCGTAGAGCGTGACGATGAGGGACCGTGGTGCATGCTGGTCGGACACGTTGATCATCTTAGGTCGTCGGCATCACTGCCGGTCACCCGTGGTTTCCCTGGTCTCCAGCAGCCGGAACCGCCGGAGTTTCCCGGTCGCCGTGCGCGGCAGCGCGGCACGGAACACGATCTCGCGCGGACACTTGTACGGCGTAGGCGACCACGGTCTGCCCGCGCTCCGGGTCCGGCCGCCCCACCGCCGCCGCCTCCACCACGTCGGGATGGCGCAGCAGCGCGTCCTCCACCTCCGAGCCCGCCTGCCGCAGCCGGTCAGGCCGCCATCGTGAGCCGCCCGGCGGGCACCCGGTGCGGATCCACGGCCCGCCCGTCGAGGAGCAGTTCGCCGGTGTCGTCGAAGACGATGGTGCCGTCGCACAGCAGGTTCCAGCCCTGCTCGGGATGAGCGGCGACGACGTGTACGGGGAGCGTGTCGGGGCCGGGACACGAGGACCGGTGGGAACACATGGCGCACCTCCGCGTCGGATACGGGCCTTTCCTGTACGGAGACGATGCCCGCGCCGCGGACTCGTCGGAACCGGTGGCGGCCGACCGTGACAACACCCGGACACGGACGGCACGGTCCGGCAACGCGCCACCGAAGGAGTGACGGTCACGCCGAGCGCGGCACCGGGCGGGTACGAGTGGAAACCCCCATCGTTTGGAGAGCCCCGTGTTCGTGAAGTCCTCCCTGGCCACCGCGGCCCTGCTCCTGCTGTCCGCCGCCCCCGCCGCCCAGGCCGCCCCGTCCGTCCACTCCGCCCCCGCTGTCCCGTCGGTCTCCGGTTGGCTGACGGTCGATCCGGCCGGCCGCATCGCCCCCGACGGCACCGTCACCCTCTCCGGCACCTACCGCTGCGACGCCGGCGGCCCCGTCTTCGTCAGCTCCTCGGTGAGCCAGGACGCCGGTGCCGTACGGCACGGCATCGGCGGCACCCGCGCGGTCTGCGACGGACTGGAACACCCCTGGGTCAACTCCGCCAGACCCGCCACGGCCCCCACCGCGGAGGGCCTGAAGCCGGGACCGGCCCAGGTCGAGGCCACCCTGATGGAACTGCGCCCGCTCAGCGGCCTCCCGCTGCCCGCCTTCCACGCCCGACAGGCGCGGGAGGTCACCCTGGTCCAGGGCTGAGCGGCGGCGCCCCGGCCCGCCCGTGTGTCGTGGCCGTGTGTCGCGGCCGTGTGTCGCGGCGGTGCGTTCGGGCCGAGTGTTCAGTCCACGGTGACCACGGTCTTGCCGCGGGCGTGGCCCCGTTCCACATGGCGTACGGCCTCGGCCGCCTCGGGCAGGGAGCAGGTCCGGTCGACCACCGGGGTGAGCCGGCCGGCCTCGATGAGCGCGGTGACGGCGAGCAGGTCCTCGCGGGTCGGTCCGGCCGGGGCCGCCGGCTGGATCACGCGGAGCTGCTGCCGGACGAACGCGTTGAGCGCGAGCAGCCGCGCCATCGGGCCCATCGCTCCGACCAGATGGCCGGGCGAGCCGCCGCCGTTGGCCACCAGGGTGCCGGTCGGGGTGAGCGCCCGGCGCAGTCGGCGCAGCGGATGATTGCCGACGTTGTCCAGGATCACGTCGTGGCGCACGGGCCCGTCGGTGAAGTCCCGCCGCGTGTAGTCGACGACGTGTGCGGCGCCCAGCGAGCGCACCAGCTCGACGTTGCCGGCGCCGCACACCCCGGTGACCTCGGCACCCAGGGCGACGGCGAGCTGTACGGCGAACGTGCCCACGCCGCCGCCGGCCCCGTTGACCAGCACCCGCTGCCCGGCCCGGACCCGGCCGACGGTCCGGATGCCGCGCAGCGCGGTCACCGCGCCCATCGGGACGGCGGCGGCCTGCTCGAAGGTCAGGCCGGCGGGCTTGGGCACCAGCAGGTCCGCGGTGGTGCACGCGTACTCGGCGAAGGCGCCCGGACAGAAGCCCAGCACCTCGTCACCGGGCCGCACTCCGCGCACACCGGCGCCGACCGCTGCCACCTGCCCGGCCGCGTCGATCCCCGCCACCCGGGACTTCGGCCGGGTCACCCCCACGGCCCCCGTCAGCCGGGCCACGTACGGGTCGCCGCGCAGCATGTGCCAGTCGTAGGGGTTGACCGCGGCGGCCCGCACCCGCACCAGCACCTGCCCGGGCCCGGCCGCGGGCCGGTCGGTGTCGGTCAGGCGCAGGACGTCCGGTGGGCCGAACCGTTCCTGGACGATCGCCTTCATCGTGCCTCCCCACCCGTCGTGGTGTACGGCGTACACCCCTAGGTGGGCACGCTAGGTGTACGCCGTACACCCGTCAAGGGGTGGGGGAGGGCGGCAGGTCGGGCCGGCGGCAGATCAGGCCGTGCTGCCCCGGAGCCGCTCCAGGCCGTCCAGGGTCAGATCCAGGGCGAACTCGAACTCGAACTGGTCGTCGCAGCCCGGACCGACGACCGACGCCTGGTCGTGGGCGACACTCATGGCCAGTTCGGCGAGGTGGGGATAGCGCGCGGCCATCTCCTCGGGGGGCGGCGCGTCCGGGTCCGGGGCTCCGCCCGGGGTGTCCTGGAACAGTTCCTGGGAGAAGCCCAGCAGACGGCTGCCCATCACGTGCATCGCGTGGTGCACCAGGTCCAGCGAGAACCCGCCGGCCCGGAAGGCGCCGACCATCGAGTCCAGATACGCCAGCATCGCGGGGCTGGGGGTGGCGCGGGCCTTCATCCGTGCCTCGATGACCTCGGCCGCCCAGGGGTGACGCAACAGCATACGGCGGGCCGACAGCACCCGCCGGCGGACGACGGTCTGCCAGTCGGTGCTGGCGGCCGGTGGGTCGATCTCGCCGAGGAGGACGTCGATCATGCCGTCGAGCAGTTCGTTCTTGTTGGCCACGTGCTTGTACAGCGCCATGGGCACGACGCCGAGCGCCTGTGCGATCCGGCGCATGCTCAGCGCGTCGACGCCGCCCTCGTCGGCCAGTGCGACGGCGGTGTCCAGTACCCGTTTCCTGCTCAGCGGAGTGCGGGGCCGCGCGGCGGCATCGGCCTGCGGGGCCATCTCCACCCTCCCCTCTGGTGCGGGTACTCGTGCGGGTACTCGTGCGGATCTCGTGCGGCCAGTCATGCTAGCCGCCGATCTCCGCCCGGGGGTCGGCGAAGCGGGGTGGTGACGTTCCCGCGTGGGCCGGCCGCCACGTACAGCTACGAGACGGAGCGACCCGGGCGGCGCGGCCACCACCGGAACGGCCGCCGCGAGGGCCGTACCACCACGCGGCCGAAGGTCTTCAGGCCGACCAGTTCCACGCGCAGGGCGGGTGCCGTGTCGGGGTGGGCCGGGGGCCGGCGGTACTTGACCCTGCTGTGGAGCAGTTGCAGGCCATCGGTGTCGATCACGACGCCCGGCCGGGTGATCAGTTTCAGGGTCTTGCCCGTCATGCCCACATCGATCCGGAGGGTGTCGTGCGTGATCACCGCGTCGGTGAAGTCGAGCTTGGCCCCGCAGAACGTCAGCGCCAGCTCCAGCCTGCGCGGCACCACCCAGCGCCCCGTGCGTACCACCGGGGCGCTGTGCACCTGTTCGAACCGGACCACGTCCTTGGCCTCGGGGACGGTGGCGCCGGCCGTGGCCGACACGGGCGGCAGGTCGGCGGTGAGCGGGGCCAGTTCGCTCAGGGTCCGCGCCGACAGGGCGGCTTCCAGGCGCTCGTCCAGCTCGTCCGCGGTCAGCAGACCGTCCCCCGCAGCGATCCGCAGCACGTCCACCACCCGGTCCCGGTCCGCGTGCGAGGCCCGCAACTCGGGCGACTGGGGCGGTGATCCGGGGTCGGTGCGCTTACCGGTGGGTGAGATCTCTCCCGACATGCTTCCGCCCTGGTCCTGTCGAACGTCTCCGCTCGAACGTCACCGCGCGACGCGGGGCGCGGGGTGTGGCGCCAGGAGCAGACTAACGCTGTATCGCGACATCGGGCAGGCGGCGTGACCCGGTCGCGCCGCCAACGGCGCGGTCACAGCGGCCAGTTGCGCAGGACGGCGTCGGCCAGCTCCTGGAGCTCGTCGCGGCCCACCCCGCTCGCGGCCTGTACGGCGATGCCGTAGGCGACGGTGGTGAGGTGGCGGGCCAGCAGCCCGGGGTCGGTCTCCGGGGGCAGGTCGCCCTCGTCGACGGCGCGCCGGAACCGGTCCCGGACCCGCGCGCAGCCGTCCTGCCGCCAGGCGACGAGCAGCTCGCAGACCTCCTGTCCGGCGTCGCTGGTGGCCAGGGCGCTCTGGACGCCCAGGCATCCGTGCGGCTGGGCCGGGCGGGTGGTGGTGCGCACGACGCCGGCCAGGACCGCGGCGGCGGCACCGCGCGCGGTCGGCTCCTCCAGGGCCCGGGTCAGGTACGCGCTCGGGCCCTCGGTGTAGCGCTCCAGGACCTTGCGGAACAGCTTCTCCTTGTTGCCGAAGGCGGCGTACATGCTGGTGGTGGAGATGCCCATCGCCCGCGTCAGGGTGGCCGTACTGGCCCCCTCGTAGCCGTGCTGCCAGAAGACCAGCATGGCGCGCTCCAGGGCCTCGTCCGGATCGAATCCGCGCGGCCGGCCGATCGGGCCGCTCTCTTTCGTCTCCACCCCCGCAGCCTACCTCTTCCGCAGCGATCGCTTCAGAAGTGCTGGCGTTCGACTTCCGCAGCGATCGCTACAAAAAGCCGAAGGGGCTATCCACATGGGACTTCTCGACGGAAAGACCGCTCTCGTCACCGGCGGCAGCACCGGGATCGGGCTGGCGAGCGCGGTCCGGCTGGCGGCCGAGGGCGCGCACGTGTTCCTCACCGGCCGGCGCAAGGCCGAACTCGACGCCGCGGTCGAACTGATCGGCCCGGCGGCCACCGCGGTCACCGGCGACATCGCCGACCTGGCCGATCTGGACCGGCTCTACGCGGCGGTCCGGGACCGCGGCCGGGGCCTGGACGTCCTGTTCGCCAACGCCTCCGTCGCCTCGCTGGCGCCGCTGGAGCAGATCACCGAGGAGCACTTCGACACCCTCTTCGGCATCAACGTCCGCGGCACCCTGTTCACCGTCCAGAAGGCCCTGCCCCTGCTCAACGACGGCGCGTCGGTCATCCTGAACGGCTCCACCAACGGGGACGTCGGCGACGAGGCGCTGGGCGTGTACGCGGCCACCAAGGCGGCCACCCGGTCGTTCGCCCGGACCTGGGCCGCCGAACTCAGGGGACGCGGCATCCGGGTCAACACCGTCACCCCCGGCCCGACCGAGACCCCCGCGCTGCTGGCTCTCACCCCCGACCCGGAGGACTTCAAGCGGCACCTGTCGGCGCGGGTGCCGCTGGGCCGGCTCGCCCGTCCCGAGGAGATCGCCGCCGCCGTGGCCTTCCTCGCCTCCGGCCAGAGCAGCTTCGTCACCGGCTCCAGCCTGTACGTCGACGGCGGCCTGAACCAGATCTGACCGGATCTGAAGGGCCGCGGAGCACCGAGGCGGCGGTCAGTGGCCGGCGGGCAGGGTGATCCCGTAGGCCCGCATCTTGCGGTAGATCGTCGTGCGGGAGATGCCGAGCCGCTGCGCCGCCAGCAGTTTGTTGCCGTCCGCCGCCAGCAGGGCCTGGACCAGCGTGTCGCGCTCGGCCGCCTCCCAGGCGCTCAATGACCGGCCGCCCGCCGCGCTGTGCAGGGCGGGCGGCAGGTCGCGCAGTTCGATCCGGTAGGTGTGGCGGCCCGCGGCGGCCTTGCCGAGAACGGCGCCCAGCTCCCGGACGTTGCCGGGCCAGTCGTGGCGGCGCAGCAGCGGCAGCACCTCCGGGGCGCACTCCACGCCCGCGCCGGTCCGCCGCAGCAGACAGCCGACCAGCGCCGGCAGGTCGCCGAGCCGGTGCCGCAGCGCCGGTACCGCCGCCGCCTCGACGAAACAGCGCCGCAGCGGCTCCGGTACGCCCGACGCGCGGTGCAGCGTGCCCACGGCCCAGGT